>JBDOMQ010000014.1:0-11304 GCA_039831725.1 Pirellulales bacterium | reverse complement strand
CGACATGCGGCTCAGGAAGCGAATACTTCACTGCATTGTCGATAAGGTTTCGAAATACTATTTCAATATCCGCTTCCCTGCCCTGCACAAAAACATCTTCTAGCTCTTGCTCGACATTGATTACAATACAATCGTGATGAACATTATGACGATCAGCAACACGGATAGCTGCCTCCTTTAGGACCGGTACAATCCTAGTCGCTTCAGCAATAGATGATGCTGGACGATGCATCGTTTTTGCAGCATCGAGAAGATGATCGATCAAAGTGTCGAGCCGCTCTACATCTTGCAACATGAATCGGTGAAAATCTGATTGTTCTGTAGGTGGTACTGGTCGACGGATCAGGGTTTGCAGATAAAGTTTCAGTGATGCAAGCGGACTTTTGAGCTCATGAGTCACACTATCAATAAAGTTACTTTGCCGCTGAGAGAGCGCAATTGCCTTGACTGCCAGAGCAAAGTAAATGATGACGCCAACCAAGACAAGAATAAGAAGCGACACGCCAACAGCGAGTAACGCCCAATAGAATGCAGCGTTTTGAGAGCCCAGTGCAGCAGAGATACTGACAAGTACCCATCCAACACCAAGCACGATTATGGAACTAATTAAGACCACACCAAGCGTGATTGGCCAACCAAGTGAGCGACGCGGTTCCACAAGATCTCCTCGTTTCGGGTAATCTCAACCTACCGTGCTACGCATGTGTTGTGAAATCTGCCTACATGAACCCCGTTTAGTTCGTACAAATATGCCTGGTCCACCTCTCAAACAAAGTAAATCTCGGGTCCCAATTCATTTTGAAGTTGGTCGAATGAGCGTTGAATTCATATGGAACAACGATCGGTGGCGACATCTCTTTCGCATAGACCAGAAGGATTACATACAATCAGTCGAAGGAGACAACATCCCAACAAACAACGACATACCACCCATTCCTACGGGCATCTCTGACAGGTGGCCAGCTTCACCCGTTGTTACAGAAGTTACGCCAACTGAGGCAATGGGGCATCCAGCCCTTGTAGCAGTCGGCCTGGCAGGACGTTCACATTTTTCAGCCAGTTTGACAGCCTCTGCAGCCAAAAAAGATACCATTCTCGTGGAGGTGGCCTGCAGGGTCTACGAAGCACCAGAATGGCTTGGTTCTACCTATTCATGTGACGGAAAAGGGCCTCAGGATCCTCTTATTACGATCAAGCCAGTGGTACCTGAACCATTTTGTCAGCCTTCAACAGTCCTTTGGTCGTATTGTGTCTCAGCAGGCGGTATTGAGGCAGTTCACCCTGCATCTTGCGGCAGACTGCTCTTTCCGTCAAATTGTTGACGGAAAGAGCGGTCATCTGGCGATCGCCCCGTAGTAGCGCCGAAAGAGTTGACGGAAGGTTCTGATGTTTGATGTTATCGAACGGCTCAAGGCCGAATGGACTGATAAATATGTAGTTATCGACTCGCCAGCACCGGAACTCAGTCGGTTTGCAAAAACCACTGGTACTGTGCGGACCGTCAATATGAATGGTCGATGCCTCGTAGAGTTTGATCAGTTCAACAACATTGCCTGGTACGACATTGATCCTTCACATCTCAAGGTCGTGAAAGAACCTCTGCCAAAGCCAGAAAAGCAAGCGAAGGCCAAACCAACCCCTGCGGCTAAAACATCTTCTCCAAAAGTTTCTTCGACACAGAAAAAATCGACTGCAGATATTCTTGCAGCGGCTCGAGGCGGTGGTTCAAAGCCGGCGGGTAAACTTTCTACTGCTGATATTCTGGCGAAGGCACGAGGAACTCAAGCAACACCCCCTCCTTCCGATGCCGATCCAGAGCCAGATCAACCACCATTACCCGAAGAAGCGATAGCCACGAATGAAACACCTGAGCAGAATGAATCACCACAAACGAAGAAGTCTTCATCAGGCGAACTGCCAACAACAACGGCAGAAAAAGTTGCCTGGTGCAGGCAACATGATGCACAGTAACTCAATCACAACGGCAACCATCTGGCAATAAAACCCATTCAAGGAGGAACAGAATGCTTCCACGTCAGATATATTTGAAATCATTTGTGCCTATCACTTTGCTTTGCATGACTCTTGTTCTTTCCGGCTGCGGACGCATTGCAAATCATCCGCTGGTGAATATGGCAAAAGAAGAAGTTGCAATAAACAATCGTTCTCAGACATTCCTTGGCAAACCGATCACCTGGAAGGGAACCGTTACCGGCCGAGCGAACGAAGTCGATGGCATTGCCGCAATGCAAATCCCCGTTGTTGGCTCAAAAGCAGCAGCAACAGTAATTGTCGAAGGAAAGAAGTTCGGTGATGAGTGGGGCGTAACGCTTCTGGAAATTCGCCCAGATAATGAAGATGAGAAACTCTCACTTACCGCCGATCTTGCTGCGCGAAGCGGAGTTGAGACACCAAAGTTTGATCCAAACGTGGCCCAGCCGTCCTCTCCTAAAACCGCTTTGCCTCCGGCTGAAATTACGATTGAACTGCCACCCGGACTACCAGGGCAAGATTAAGTATCTTCTTAATTCATCTCACGAAGGCGAGCGAGCTCTTCTTCACGACCAATGACGAGCAGGATTTGATCCTGAATGAGTTTTGTCCGGCCTTCAGGAAACATCTGAAAGCGTCCTTGCATCACATCTCGTAACCCAAGCACAAAGACACCGACTGAATTACGAAGGTCTGCCTCAGCAAGCGTCTTCCCTTCGAGTGATTCTGGTACGGTGATTTCAACTACACTGTACTCAGGATCAATTGGCAAGAAATCAAGTACATTTGGCCAACTTGACTTATCAGCGAGTTCTTTCGCGACTTCCTCTTCCGGGAAGACTACCCGATTTGCACCAAGGTGTGACAGAATCTTCCCGTGCTCTTTTGTCACACCCTTCACAACAACATCTCGGGCACCAAGTTCCTTGACATGCAGCGTGGCCAGGAGTGATCGAGAAATTGTTTCTCCGAGTGATATAAAAACTGACGTCGAGTCTTTGATAGGTAAATTCTCAAGTAACTCTCGATCAGTTGCATCACCAATAATTGCCTCATGAATCACATTTTTGACGGCATCCAATCGATCACGCCGCTGATCCACACCAGTTACCCGACAGCCGTTTGCTGCTAGTTGAGTGGCAAGAGCAGAGCCGAAAGAACCCATTCCAAGCATGATAAAACGTTTACTACTGGTTGAAGGCATAGCACATTAGCCGACAAGCGGCTCCTCCTCGGGGTAGTTGGGCTGATACGCAGGCCGTTGTCGAGACAGTGCAACTGCGACAGTAATGGGACCAAGACGGCCCAGAAGCATCAAGATGGCCAAAATAAACTTTCCGGGAATTGTGAGTGAAGCAGTAATACCAGTCGACAGCCCGACCGTTCCAAGTGCTGAAATACATTCAAATGAAGCATCGAGAAACCATCGCGGTCGCTCAGCTGCCTTTCCTCCACTTTCAACACCCAAGAGCGCTACAAGTGCAACAAATGCAATTGCGACAAAAACTAATGCTGTTGCGGTTGCTCGTTCCACTGCACGCTCTGGAATTGTTCGCTTTGCAAAATTGGCTCGTTCCTGGCCACGGAAACTTGCTCCAGCTCGAGTAAGCAGTGTCATGAACGTGCTAACTTTGACCCCGCCCCCGGTAGAACCAGGGCCTGCGCCTATAGCCATGAGAAGTATTGTCAGGAAGAGCGTCGCGCTCGATAGACTTCCATATTCTACAGTATGGAAACCCGCGGTACGGCACGTCGTTGTATGAAAAAGTCCAAACAAAATACGGTTTGACAACGGCTGACCTGCCAAAACACCGTCTGACTCGAACACCCAAAAACTTACAGCGCCGAAAGCGAGCAAAGCAGCTGTGCCTAATAACATCAACTTCGAATGCATATGCAGTCGATCCCAAAGGGATTCACGATTCCAAAGCCGTGACGAAATGTCAAAAAGCACAGGAAAACCAAGCCCTCCCACAATAACGAGACCGCAAATAATAAGGTTCACAGGAATATCCGTGCTGTAGGCCACCAGGCTATCGTCTCCAAGAGAAAACCCTGCATTGCAAAACGCAGACACGGAATGAAAAGCCGCTCGCCAAATGACTTCGAGAGGCTCACGACTGCCCCATGTCACTGCGGTTAGTAATAGAAAGCCAACCAATTCTGCAGAAAGAACGACCACAAGGACCATCAAAGCCAACTGCCGAAGACCTTGTGCGGATTTAATCCCTAGGGTGTCGGCAATCACTGCCCGCTGTCTGACAGTCGCCTCTCCGCCAATTTGAAAGATGAGCAGCGTTGTGATCGTCATAATTCCGAGACCACCAAGCTGGATTAGCACCAAGATGACCCCCTGTCCGAAGGGTGAAAAGTCTTCGACGGTGGATCGCACTGTAAGGCCCGTTACACAGCAGGCACTCGTTGCAGTGAACGCAGCATCAACAAGGGTTAACGGAGGCTGTGCTGGCGCACGTGCTGCCGGAAGAGCCAGCAAGCCGGTCCCAATTGCAATTGCGCCCAGGTACGTGAAAAACGACCAGCGAGCGGAATAACTGGCGAGAGATCCTGTAAATTCAGCCATCTGATGCGGTGGCTTGGGGCTGTGCACCCTGATCCACCACCCAAAACTCGTTCCAAAGCGTACGACGACGGTCGCGTACCGTCCTCGGAACCCGTTCCCATATGATACTTTCCAGACCTCGAGTCAGGCAAACCGCCATGCCGAGAGCCCCGCACGAACGAAAAAATCAAAACCTTTTCCCAAATGTTTGACTCGGGCTGCAAGACGTACATAATGCAATGGCTGTTCTCGGTAATTGCAACCTGCCATGGCGTTTGTGCCATCCCCGCCGCAGCGTTCGATAGCCTGCAGGCTGTCGCGTAAACAACCGTTTGAGCACATAATTTTGAGGTCCGGGTTTGCCCGTTCCTTATGTAGTCTGATCACGTTGGTTTTATCTGTAAGGAGTAGTTGGTTTCCATGGCCAGAATTCGAAATGTATTCGAGATTATCGAACTTTACGGGCACGATGAAAATTTCGTTCCTCACGTAAGTGAAGAATTTACACCGACGACGGCACCTGCCGGTTCTCGTCAGAAGATAGATGTTCTTGCTGAAAGAATTCAGCGAGGCATGCCTCTTTGGCACCCCGAAGATTCAACTGATTCAACTGATCTTGTCACGGCTGGTAATACTGCCTGAGATTGAATCTAAAATTATCTTACTGTTAAAAATAAGCCAGTTCTTCAGTTTGAAGAGACTGGCTTATTTTTGTAACCGACAAACTCATTCAAAGCTCTTAGCGACTTCCACGACCTCGGAGAGCAACTGCAATATCTCGTTTTGCTGTCTGCTCCTTTAGTTTCTGCCGCTTGTCGTGAACCTTCCGACCTCGACCAATTCCAAGCAGCACTTTCACTCGTCCTTCTTTGAAGTACGCCTTCAAAGGAACAAGTGTCAAACTTTTCTCGTAGGCAAGACTTGCAAATCGGACAATTTCTCGGCGATGCAGCAAAAGCTTACGAGGCCGCTTGGGTTGATGATTGAGTTGATTTGCCTTCACGTACTCCGGAATATCACATCCAATAAGCCAGACTTCGTTCTCTTTGACTCTGCCGTATGCCTCGTCCAGTGCCATTTTTCCAGACCGGAGACTTTTCACTTCACTTCCAACCAGGGCAATTCCACATTCTAGGGTGTCAAGAATGTCGTAGTGATGTCTGGCTTTTCTATTTTCTGCGACAACGCGCTCAGCCGAGTCTCCCTTTCCGGAGGTCCCTTTACTGGATTTTCCACCATTTTTAGCTTTGTTTGACGCCATCTGGTTTGTCCAAAAAAATAAAGTTGCCGTAAGACAGCACTCGTTTGTGTGATCTTTCTGGTGCGACGGTACACTGCGAATCGTTTCGGAGGGCAAGAAATTCAAGCCCTTACCTATTACTAGGCATTTGAATTTGAGTGGACCGCTGGCCAAGCCGCATACCATCCGCTGTTGCACTTTTTCAAAGTCTAACAGACCCTGAAACAGAAGACATGAGGCTAGTCGGCCGCTTTTGAGAAACTCGGCAACTGCAGAAGTGCACTTGCCACCATATAACCTCTTTCCTTTCGTAGAAAGTAAAAATGATCACTTACTTGAAATTAAGGTGGCTACAGAACATCTGGTTGCTGTGTTGTGTATTTCTATTTGTATTGCCATCAACTTTGTGTGCCGAAGACTGGCCGCAAGCTCAAGGCAGCAACCGTGATAATAAATCGAAAGAAACCGGATTGCTCGATAAGTGGCCTCAAGATGGCCCGACATTACGTTGGACATTCCGGCAATCTGGTGTGGGATACTCCGGACCAGCAGTAGTCAATGATCGTATCTATATCATGGGTGGTCGAAACAGCCGCACAGAGTTGATGTCTATTGACGCTGCAAGTGGCAAACTAATCTGGTCGAAGCCTGTAAATAAAAAGATATTTGACTTCGAAGGCAACTCTTGGGGAGCTGGGCCAAGGGCCACGCCAACCGTTGCAGGTGAGATGATCTATGCTTTGGCTGGCGACGGTGAACTTGCTACGTTCAATGCGGAAGGGGAACTCCAATGGCAAGTCAACATGGTAAACGACTTGGGAGGCTCAATTAGTATTGTCGATGCCGGTGAACCGGAAATCTATGGCTGGGGGTACTGCTGGTCACCACTCGTTGATGACAATAAAGTCATCTGCGTACCCGGAGGCGATCGAGGCATGGTTGCCGCCCTAGATCGGAAAACAGGTGAAGTGATCTGGCGGAGCGAAAGCCTAACCGACGACGCAACGTACTCCTCACCGATCAAAGCCACTGTGGACGGGGTGGATTTTTATATAGTGATGACACAAGGCGGGATGGCAGGAATCGCAGCAGCCGACGGCGAACTACTGTGGAACTACAAGCGTGATCGGCCCTACTCCGATGTAGTCATTCCCACCCCCATCTATCACGACCAGCATGTTTATGCCAGCGTTGGCTCAGCGGGATGCGACTTGATTAAACTAGTGAAGCGTGATGAACAATCATTCGATGTTACGCAAATTTACTTTAGCCGCAATATGAAGAACGAGCTAGGTGGCTTTGTTTTGCACAATGGTCATATATATGGCAGTTCCTCACGACGCGGTTGGGTATGTCAAGCATTTGGCAGCGGTGAACTGGAGTGGTACAGCAAACGAGTCACTGATTCGTTAGGCGAAGGATCCATCGCCTATGCAGATGGCCATTTGTACCTGTACGCGGAACGCGAGGCGGACGTTGCGCTCATCGAAGCATTCCCAGACGGCTACGAAGAAAAAGGTCGTTTTGAACTACCTGAAGAATCACAACTGAGGGCACCGAGCGGAAAAAATTGGACGCACCCTGCAATTGCTGGTGGGAAACTCTACCTACGCGATCAGGAATTATTGTTCTGTTACGATATCAAGTAGTTCGTATTGAAAATAAAAAATTTACTAAGATTTAGTCGTTAAAAACATTTCCATGTGTGGAGGAGTCAACGAGTCTTTTTCATCTGCAAATACTCATTATCTTGTCTTCCACATCCCTGATCGATTGCACCGAAACATCATCGCCTTAGAGCATTACCAATGAATATTTTTCGACGGCATACATTACCTGCTTTGTTACTATTTTTTTGCTGCCCGATATCAGCTGCCGAATGGACGAACTGGCGGGGACCAGAGCGAAACGGTGTCTCACGCGAAACGGCCCTGCCAAATAACGTTGAAGACGTCCTCTGGAAGAAGAACGACGTAAGTTGTCGCTCTACTCCTATTGTCATGAATGACAAGGTCTACATCGTAAGCAGGATTGGAGAAGGTGCAAATGAACAAGAACGCGTCGTCTGCATGAATGCCAAAACTGGTGATCTTGTTTGGGAACATCGATTTGGCATTTTCTTTACTCCAATCGTAAGTGTTCGGCTTGGCTGGACCGTTCCATTCGGTGATCCAGAGACCGGGAACGTCTACGCTCACGGAACGCAAGGCTTGCTGTTCTGTTTTGATGGCGAAACCGGAAAAGTCAAATGGCAGAAGTCATTGACTGAGGAATTCGGCCGCATTACCGGATATGGGGGGCGAGTCACTAGCCCGATCGTTGAAGGAGAACTCGTCATCATTAGCATGATCAGTTCAAACTGGGGTGCACATGGCGGTGGCGGAGTGCGATTCCTGGCATTTGATAAGAACAATGGAGAAATGGTTTGGTGGAGCACGACTGGCATTCGTCCATCCAACACATACCGTTGCATCCCGGTTGTTACCACGATTAATGAGCAACGGATTCTGATCAGTGGTGGTGGTGATGGAAACCTGCATGCATTTCAGGTTAATACTGGAAAAAAATTATGGAGTTTTGAGTTTGGAAACGGTGCGATGAATCCCTCACCTGTGGTTGATGGAACTCGCCTGTACGCCGCGCACGGCGAGGAAATTCCTGGTCGTGCCACAGTCGGTCGAGTCGCTTGTTTGGATATTGGTAGTTCCGAACCAAAAGTTATTTGGGAGCACGATGGAATTGAATTCAAATACCCTTCACCATTGCTTTATCAAGAAAAGCTATTTTTGCCAGATCGACAGGGCCGACTCTATTGCTTTGATGCGGACACCGGTGAACGACTATGGAGAGCAAAGTTTGGTCGCAATTGTACCGGCTCACCTACTTATGGTGATGGCAAAATCTATCTCAGTTCCGTTCACGGATATTTCCATATCCTCGATGCAAACAACAATGGCAAGCGGATTTCACGAAAGCGTTTCCAGCCCGCGGACCCAAAGTTCGATGTTGAAGTGCAGGGCTCTGCAGCGATTGCTAACGGATGTGTCTATTTTGGCACAACTGAGGAGTTCTATTGTCTTGGGAAATATCAGCCGGTGGATGTGAGCCTGCCTCCACAACCAGCGATTCCGCCTCCCAACCCTGCCGGCAAGCCAGCTCAGTTGCAAGTTATTCCAACTGAAGTAAATCTGACAGCTGGTCAGCGTGTCGAATTCAGAGCAAAGCTTTTCGATACGAACGGTCAGTTTATCAAAGCGACACCTGTTGATTTAAGTTTAGGTGCTATGAAAGCAGGTCCGGGCCTTGGAGAAGGTGTGACGCTGCCCGTTCTTAAGGGTGAGATCGAAGGGGCAAGTTTCACTGCGCCCAAGATCTCCGGAGGTCAAAGTGGCACTTTGCTCGCAACGGCTGATGGCCTACAAGCGAGTGTTCGTGTTCGGCAAGTTCCGGCCTTCCCATACTCCGAAGACTTTGAAAGTACTGGCCCAGGGTTGATCCCGGGAGGCTGGACTAATGCTCAACTTCGGTACGTCACGACCAAGCTCGATGACGGCAACACGGTACTAATGAAGACAGCCCGGATTGCGGTTCCATTCTATCGTCAGTGGTATGGGTTTATTGGTACACCCGAAATGGCAGGATACACGATTTCTGCTGACGTAATGGGCGAACAAGTGCGCGACAACCTTCCAAATATGGGAGTCACGGCGCATCGCTATATTTTGCAACTTGTCGGCAACGAACAGAAACTTAGGGTCTCTGCTTGGGATGCTGTGCCGCGCGTTGCCAAAGAAATGGATTTCGAATGGCAACCTGACACCTGGTACCGACTCAAGATGACCGTCCGTGCTGATAAAGACCACGCTCATGTGCTTGGCAAAGTCTGGAAAAAGGGCGACGCAGAACCCTCTGATTGGAACCTTACTTTAATTGATGAAAATCCCAACCTTGCTGGACCGCCTGGGATCTACGGCTCCGCTCTTGGCATTCAGCCGCCCAAAACTGGCACACCAATCTATTACGACAACATCTCAGTTGAGTAAACCAAAGTTACCCCTCACACAGATCTTTATACACCCTCTTTGTTGAGTCTAAACACATGCAAATTACAACTAAACGAATATCCCTGCTTGCCGTCACTTGGCTTTTCATTCTTCCATGGATAGCCATCGTTCATGCTGAAGAGCAACCAGACCTACTTGAACTTCCATCAAAAGACTGGCGGATGTATGGAGGTCATCTTAAACGCAACTTTGCGAACCCACTGGCCAAGGGACTTCCTGATTCATGGGACATTCGTAATGGCACAAATGTTGCTTTCTCAATTCAGCTTGGTTCACGCGCCTATGGCGGCCCAGTACTAAGTGACGGACGAATCTTGATTGGTACGAATAACGAATACCCACGAGACCCGTCAATTGAAGGTGACAAGGGTGTAATGATGTGTTTTAGCGATAAAGATGGTTCATTTCTGTGGCAGATTGTTCATGACAAACTTGCCGCGGGACGCGTTTGGGACTGGCCGCAACAAGGCATATGCTCGACACCGTGTATCGAGGGCGATCGTTTCTATTACATCGGAAATCGCTGTGAAGCTATTTGTGCTGATATGAACACGGGGGAAATACATTGGAAACTTGACATGATTGGCGAACTGAACGTATTCCCGCATAACATTGCAACTTGCTCACCAATGATCGTTGGTGACACACTTTTTCTCGTCACCAGCAATGGGGTTGATGCAGCACATTTACGTGTTCCGTCCGAAGACAAACCAAGTTTTTTGGCACTGAACAAAGAGGATGGCAGTGTACTCTGGTCCAGTAATCGACCAGGTCAATCTCGCAGAAACATCATGCACGGGCAGTGGTCGAATCCAACCTATGCTCAGCCAGCAGGTAAGCCACAAGTGATTTTTCCTGGTGGTGATGGCTGGCTTTATAGTTTCAACCCGACTGGAGAATTACTCTGGAAATTTGATTGCAATCCAAAAGATGCTATCTACCGACTTGGTGGCCGTGGAACCGCAAACGACTTTGTTGGAACCCCCGTGATTTACAAGGACAAGCTTTTCATTGCTGTTGGTCAAGATCCTGAGCATGACACTGGTGTTGGGCATCTTTATTGTATCGACATCACAAAAAGCCCCGAACGGGCAGACAAAGATGTTTCGCCGACACTAGCGACATACGAACCAGAGTTTAACGAAGAAATCAACCCGGACTCAGCTCAAGTCTGGCACTATGGTGGGCCCGTTACAGATGACCGGCCTAGCCCCACTGACGAGACGTACTACTTCGGTCGGTCAATGTCGACCTGTGCAATCATGGACGATATTCTCTATATAACCGAACTAGGAGGCCACGTTCATTGCCTGGATGCTAACTCCGGTGAACTTTATTGGACTGAAAACATGTTCGCAAATACCTGGTCATCGCCTTGTGTTGCTGATGGCAAGGTTTTTGTGGGGAACGATGATGGCATCATGTATGTCTTCAAGCACGGCAAGGAA
>JBDOMQ010000034.1:0-11309 GCA_039831725.1 Pirellulales bacterium | reverse complement strand
GCCAGATAATCAGCGTTCAATGGCGGCAGGCGGTTCGCGAAGTCAAGGAGTAGCTCGAGCTTCTCTCGAGCATCTAAGTCAACAAACTCTTCGACAATCTGGTCGATTCGTTCGTTCACTGTTTCCATGTTTTACTTCCTCGTGCTCTATGATTCTGTGTCCCTGATCGCTTATCAAATGGCTCTAAGAGTCTTGAGTGGTCGTGTTGTCTCCTGCTTCACCGCTCGGCAGAGAACCCTTAATGATAGGAACGCCAACGCAGTTGCCCCACTCCATCCAAGAGCCGTCATAATTGCGGACGTTTCCAAAGCCAAGAAGGTATTTTA
Source organism: Pirellulales bacterium (assembly GCA_039831725.1). Taxonomy (GTDB): domain Bacteria; phylum Planctomycetota; class Planctomycetia; order Pirellulales; family UBA1268; genus UBA1268. The sequence continues at coordinate 10,983 of JBDOMQ010000034.1, read as the reverse complement.
GTACAAACCATGTAAGACTGGATCGTTCACCAATACGGCAATATGCAATCGTTGGGCTTCGACGTTTGAGATGGTTTGCTTTGCAGTATAGCTTTTCAAGTTCTTTGGCTGACTTGAATGTTCCATCCTCATTGACTGAGAGTGGCCACGGAATATTTACTGCTCCCGGTATATGGCCTCCGCGAAGAGCTCCTTCATTCGGGTAGTCAGGCATGTGCAATCGTTCGCCAGAGTATTCTTCAGGGCTACGAACATCAACGAGATTCTTGCCAGCTTTTTGGTGCTTGAGTACTTCTTCCCTGAGGGCTCGGACAGAACTGTCCTGTTCTGGTGCCGAGTAGCTTGTCTTTGGATACGTCGCCCTATCAGTTGACCAGGTTCGACCCTCAAGCTGCCATTTTTTTCGTCCACCATTCATGATTTTGCAGTGCGGATGTCCGTAGAGTTTAAACACCCAAAAGGCGTAACAAGCCCACCAGTTATTCTTATCACCGTAAAAGATGACTGTCGTATCATTGTTGATGCCATTGTTCCGGCAGATTTCTTCAAATCCTTTCCGGTCAACGTAGTCACGAACGACTTGATCTTGAAGGTCAACCTGCCAGTCAATCTCTACAGCCCCTGGAATATGCCCTTGGGTATAGAGAGCCCGATCCTCATTTGATTCAACAATTCTCACAGTTGGATCACCGTGGTGCTCAGCCACCCACTCTGTTGAGACGAGGACATCGGGATCTGCATATTCAGCCATGGAAACAACTCCTTATATCTTTCAATTTCCGAAGTAAACTGATCGTAGTGGATGCTAAGAAGCCCTGCAACGACTGTTGCTAACTCCGCAAACTTGTGATGGTCGTCGCTTGGTCCGGGTGGCCGCTCATTCCATGAACAGTGTCTCGTCGATCATCGACTGATGCGGTACGATGGTCGGGCAGAGAATAAGATAATAGTCAGCTGCGTGAGTTGCTCTTGCGTAAATTAAGGTGTACGTGCTCATAGGAGAACCGATGGGTCCCCAGTTTATTTTTCAGATCACTGATCTCACCAAGAAATTTGGTCAGCGCGAGCTGCTGAAAGATATCAACGTAGCCTTCTATCCAGGTGCCAAGATTGGGTTGCTTGGTCGCAACGGTGCAGGCAAAAGTACGCTGATGAAGATTATGGCGGGCATCGATACAGAATTTGAGGGTGAGGCACGTTTATCAGAAGGATTCAGCGTTGGGTATCTCGAGCAAGAACCGGAACTCGATGCGAAAAAAACAGTGTTTGAAAATGTGATGGATGGCGTGACGCAGTCCCGAGCAATCCTTCAACGATACGAAGAAATAAATGCCAGCTTTGCTGAGCCCCTCACAGACGATCAGATGGAAAAACTTCTGGCTGAGCAAGCGACTGTTCAGGATGAAATAGATGCCAAGAATTTATGGGATCTTGACCGGCAGGTTGAAATTGCGATGGATGCCATGAATCTTCCGCCAGGAGATTGGAGCGTTACGAACCTGTCTGGTGGGGAGCGGAGACGAGTTGCGTTGTGTCGTCTCCTGCTCGAAAAACCAGATCTTCTCTTGCTCGATGAACCAACTAATCATTTAGATGCCGAAAGTGTCTTGTGGCTTGAGCATTACCTTGCTGAATACGCCGGTACGGTCGTTGCGGTGACACACGATCGATATTTCCTCGATAACGTTGCAAAGTGGATTCTTGAAGTTGATCATGGCAGAGCCATACCTTTTGAAGGAAATTATTCATCGTGGCTAGAGCAGAAACAGGCCAGGATGGCACTTGAAGAAAAGCAAGCAAGTGCGCGTCAGAAAACACTTTCCAAAGAACTTGAATGGATTCGGATGTCGCCGAAGGCTCGTCAAGCGAAGAGTAAGGCCAGAGTGGCTTCTTTTGAGAAATTAGCTGCAGAGGAAGCAGCTACTCGAGAAACCGAAGTTGAAATAACTGTCCCAGCGAGCCGCCCGCTCGGTGATCAGGTTATCGATGCTGAAGGACTTTCGAAGGCATTCGGTGATAAGCTACTGTTTGAGAATCTGTCATTCCGCTTACCGCCGGGTGGCATTGTTGGGATTATTGGCGCGAATGGCGCTGGTAAGACGACTCTCTTTCGGATGCTTGTGGGCCAAGAAGAACCAGACACGGGTTCGATAAAAGTTGGCTCGACAGTTGATATCGGATACGTCGATCAAAGTCGTGATGCACTTGATCCAGAGAAAACGGTGTTCCAAGAGATTTCAGGCGGACATGATACAATTCAGCTTGGTAAGCGAACGGTGAACGCGCGGAGTTATGTCGCCAAATTCAATTTCATGGGTCCAGATCAACAGAAGAAGGTTGGCGCCCTCTCGGGTGGAGAGAGAAACCGAGTTCACTTGGCAAAATTACTGCGTAAGGGTGCGAATCTTTTGTTGCTTGATGAGCCAACAAATGATCTTGATGTTGATACCCTTCGGTCACTGGAGGAGGGCATCACAAACTTTGCTGGTAGTGTTGTTGTCATCACTCACGATCGATGGTTTCTTGATCGACTGGCTACACATATCATTGCCTTCGAGGGTGACGGGTACGTCCATGTTTGTGAGGGAAACTTTGATGTCTACGAGCAGGGAAGAAAAGAGCGACTTGGTGCGGATGCAGCTGAGCCTCACCGATTTCGGTATAGAAAGCTCCAACAGTAAGCCTGCCTATCAGAAGATACGGAACAGGCATCGCTGTACCACATCAGGATCGCAAGAAGCGGCCTGAAGGAAGGTGTCGTTGAGTGCTCATCCCATTGGCAGTTGTACGGCCGCCGCAGCTGATCGGATTTCTTTCGGGAGTGGAAAGAAAACGTCTTCGTCTCGTACGGTTCTTTCTTCGATTGAGATTCCAGAGGGGCTGTTTTCAAAGCGTTTACGAAGCCATTCAACACAATCTTGAACAACCTGTTCCGGCGCACTTGCACCAGCGGTTATTGCAATGCTTTCAACATCATCGAACCATGATGGGTTTATTTCATCAGCACCGTCAATGAGGTGCGCATGTACGCCATGTTCTTTTGCGAGTTCGGCCAAACGTTGACTGTTTGAGCTGTTTTGGCTTCCTAGGACAAGGACGAGATCAGCTTCTTGAGAAAGTTGACGAACAGCCTCCTGACGATTTTGTGTGGCGTAACAGATGTCATCTTTGGGTGGACCGATCAATTGTGGGAAACGGGTCTTGAGGCGAGTAATGATTCGGGAGGCATCGTCCACAGAAAGAGTCGTCTGAGTAAGGTACGCCAGTTTGTCTTCAGGCCCAAATGGCAAAGCATCGACTTCTTCTGCTGTCTCAACGAGTGTGAATGCACCGGGGGCCTGCCCCATGGTGCCGATCACTTCATCATGGCCCTCATGACCAATCAGGAAGATGTGATAGTCCTGTTTGGCGTACTTGATTGCCTCAAGGTGAACTTTTGTAACGAGCGGGCAGGTGGCATCAATCGCCCGCAGCTTTCTGTTGGTGGCAATCTGCCGTATCTCCGGAGCAACGCCATGCGCGGAAAATAAGAGGGTTGCCTTTTCTGGCACTTCCTCAACTGAGTCAACGAAGACTGCACCCTCTTTTACAAAACGGTCTACCACATGCTTGTTGTGGACAATTTCATGGAAGACATAAATCGGAGTCCCGTAGAGACGAATGGCTGTTTCAAGTGTTTCGATTGCCATGTTCACGCCGGCACAGAATCCTCGAGGCCCGGCAAGCAAAATCTTCATATTTTTTTCCGTCGTGTATGCTGGTCTATCGTACGCTGAAAAAGACTGCGGGTGAGTTGTCGCGTTCTACTGTAGCATGTAGGGGCTGTGGCACAGTAGCGGACACCTCCTGGCTGACGCCACCCTGCCCTTTCGGTCAGGTTTACGGGGTAAAAGGGCTGTTCGTTCAAAAGTCTCGCGTTGGGCAGTTTGCTGCAACGCAAGAGTTGTTGTTCCGGAAGTCGGACAAACGAGGTCTGGAGCGTCACCGACTGATCAGTCCAGCCGATGCCAGTTTTTCCGGTGGTAGGTGTTGGTCCGTTGGTGACCCTGGGAGATGCACCAGATTGCTTCGGTTCGGCCTGCAAATGCAAGTCTTGAGGTTCGAAGGGGTTTGTTGGCTCCTGCTGGATAGTGGGGTGAAGTTGTATGAGCTATCCGTCACGGCCAAGGTTTTCCGATACGAAGTTTCCGGCTGCGGAAACGAGGGAAGTATGTCTGGAACCACAATCGATCCATTGGAAAGATCTCAAATCATTCGGCACAGGTTGTTTGTCAAGTTCCTTGTGACACCACTTGTTTTCTTCTTATGTTGGAGAACGTCGACATATGCGGTCGCCCTGGGGCCCGAAGAAATGAACGGACTCGGTTGGCGATGCGTAAGTAGCCTTACTGCAGCCTGCGTAGCCGCATCAATTGCTGTAGGTTTCGTTAAGAAAAAAGAGTAATCTGTAGACCGATCTCTCGGGTTGGCAAAGAGTCCCGGTTCTGCTCAGGAAAAGACACCCAAGAACATATTATGGGGGTTCCTGTTGTTGCTGTAAGATAGGAGGGTGTGCAGGTGAGTACGTCTGATTGTCACGTGGATACCCCAAAACGATGTCGGTCGTGAACTCTGAAAGAAGTCAGGTGGCTCGACGTGATCCGACGGCATGGAGACTTGCTTCTGTGCCAGCTGACCTCGACCTTGCATCGGCCGAATTATTCTGCCGGCAGGTTGCGGCGGCTCATTACGAGAATTTCACCGTTGCAACTCGTCTTGTTCCAGCAGACATGCGTCAAGATCTTGCGAATGTTTATACTTTTGCGCGATGGAGTGATGACCTGGCAGATGAGTCAGATGGAGATGCGACAGACGCACTGAGAGCGTGGCGTTCCGAATTAGATGGCTGTTTTGCTGCTGCACCGAAACACCCTGTTTTTGTGGCCCTGTCCAAAACTGTCCAGCGTCATAGGTTACCCATAGAGCCGTTTGCTGATTTGATCGATGCGTTCATTCAAGACCAAACTGTGAACCGCTATGAATCTCGAGAGCAATTACTTGATTACTGCCGTCGGTCTGCCAACCCAGTCGGTCGGATCGTGTTGGGTCTGGCGAATTGCCGAGGGCATGAACAGGTTCAACAATCAGATTTCATCTGCACGGGACTTCAGCTTGTGAATTTCTGGCAAGATGTTCGGAGGGATTACCTCGCTGGACGGATTTACCTCCCAACTGAAGATATGTCACGTCATGGTGTCACTGAAGCAATGCTCGAGTACCCTACAGCAAGTCATGAATTTATTGCACTTCTCACTGAGGAGGTCGCGTGGGCGGAGTCATGTTTCGAGAAGGGACAGTCTCTTGTAAAAACAGCACCCCCTGTTCTGAGGCCGGCGATCCGTCTTTTCCTGGAAGGGGGCCGCGGCGTCGCCAAAGCCATTCGGCACACGGGATTTGATACCCTTGCAAAACGCCCGACACTGTCCCGGAGTACCAAGCTACGACTCGCAGGGCAAGCAGCTATCAGTATGATGATCAACCGAATGAGTAGATTTTTCTGGGGTTCGTTTTCATGAACGTGTCGCAGCGTGCGGATGCCGCTTTTTGCCAATCGATACTGAAACAGAGTGGCTCAAACTTCGCCTTGCCTTTGCGATTGCTTTCGCCGGAAAAACGAAGGGGCTCCAACGCGCTGTATGCATTCTGTCGCCTTGCCGATGATATTGTTGATGGGGATGGAACAGTGGCTGACAAGTCCCAAGCGATTGACGAGTTTGAAAGAATGTTACGAGATGCACTCAATGGGCAGCTGGTTGATAATCCGGTGCTTCGCTCAATTGCGGGTACGGCGGGTCGGTATTCCATCCCGCACGAGCACCTCTTTGCAATCGTAAAAGGTGTGCGGTCCGATCTTACGAAGTCGCGGTACGAGACTACGGATGGCCTTATTGAATACTGCCGGCGGGTGGCTTCCGCAGTTGGGTTGGCTGCTGTTCCAATCTGGGGGCTTCGTCGAGGAATTTCTTCGGAGCAATGGGTACCTCCAGCAGATGCGTGTGGACTTGCGTTTCAGTGGACAAATATTCTCAGAGACGTAGTCGAAGATCGAGAACGTGGGCGGGTGTACATTTCCGAAGAATCATTTCGTGAAGCTGGCTGTGATGTGCAGGATTTATTGGCAGGTCGTATAGGCCCTCCATTTGAAATTCTTGCGTCCAATGAAGTCTCACGGGCCAATCGCTGGTTTGCCGAGGCGAAGCGGTTAGATGAGTTCCTTTCTGTTGATGGAAAGCGTGTATACAGAGCGATGTATGGTGTGTATCGAGAACTGTTTCGGTCAGTGGAGCGGTCTGGTTCAGAAGTTTTCAGACAGCGGGTGCGAGCGCCAAAGTGGCGACTTCCTGTGATGGGTGTCTACAGTGTTCTTGCGGGGATTTCATGACAGAGATTGGACAAGCCCAACTCAATTCAAATGCTACGAATAGACAACAACGCGTTGTTGTAGTCGGTGGAGGGCTCGCTGGGCTCTCTGCTGCCGCAACACTCGCCGAAAGCGGGTTTGCTGTGGACGTAATCGAATCAAGACGAAGTTGTGGTGGGCGGGCAGCATCTTTTGAGGATCCGCAGGATGGGAGTCTGGTGGATGCCTGTCAGCATGTCGCAATGGGATGTTGCACAAACTTTTTAGATCTGTGTGAACGTGCGGGTCTTGGGTCGCAACTACGACGCGATCGCACACTCTGGTTTATTGGTCCTGATGGCACTCGGTCAGCCTGCACGCCGGCGAAATGGCTACCAGCGCCACTGCATCTTTTGCCACTCTTGTTCGGAATGTCTCACTTTTCCGTCTGGGAAAAACTTTCGCTTGCCTATGGCATGATGCGGCTGGCAGTTCGCCAAAACATTGCAACGGATGACGCAGAGCCGACAGCAGCACGGTGGCTTCGGGAGAAACAACCAGAGCGTGTCATTCATTTATTCTGGCAGCCCGTAATCGAAAGTGCGCTTGGTGAGTCAATTGAATTAGTTGGAATTTCGGCTGTGCGGAAAGTAGTTGTTGATGGGTTTCTCGCACATCCGCAGGCAGCGGATCTTCTGGTGCCGACGGAGCCACTCGGTACGCTGTTTGGCACTAAGCTTGTGTCCTGGCTGAAGGACCGAGGAGTCGTTGTCCATACCGGCCGGGCCGTAACGGGCATTCGATACGGCGATTCACATGACGTGACAGGCGTCTTTTGTGGTGAGGAGGTCATTCCGGCAGATGCCATTGTTCTTGCTGTGCCTTGGCGAGCAGCTTCGCGATTGGTGCCAGATGTGCTACCCCCTGTGGACGAGTCATTTGTCGGATCACCAATTACGGCTGTCCATCTGTGGTTTGATCGGCAGATTTTCGACCTCCCTCATGCTGTACTTGTTGGGCGGGTTTCCCAATGGGTTTTTCAGGGCGAAGAGGCAGCTACCGAGAAAAATGAAAAGTGTACTGGTGGAGAAAAGGACGAGATAGCCTACCACTGCCAAGTTGTGATCAGTGCCTCGCGTGGCCTCTATGAAGGGAATAAAGAGACACTGCTAGAGACCGTTGTAGCTGAGTTGCAAGAAATTTTCCCTGAAGCAAAAACAGCACGGCTCATTCGGTCACGTGTTGTCACTGACCCCACTGCGGTCCTCTCAGTGCGACCGGGCATCGATGCGGTACGGCCATCAGCAAGCACTCCAATACAAAACCTTTTTCTTGCAGGAGATTGGACCCGCACCGGTTGGCCCTCAACGATGGAGGGTGCCGTTCGTAGTGGTAGGCGTGCCGCGTTGATGCTCGCAGAATCGCAGAGGGTCGCAAAGCCTCCTGTTGTCGACGAACTTCATAAAAACCTCTTGATACGTCTGCTTGTTGGTAGTTGAAGAGGCGGCGAAATTTTAGTCTTACAATCCTGTAGATTTGTCAAAGAAACGCTAAGAAAAGAAAGTGTGGTGTAGTGTAAATGACTGGTCTCAATCCATCTGTTTGTATTGATTCTGTTTTTGAGGGGCAGTCGTTTGAGCTGGCATGTCAGAGCGTCCATGAAGCAGGTATTTCGGCCATTGAGTTCTGGGGCTGGTGGGATAAAGACTTGAATGCATTGCAGGACGCACAGCAAAAAAATGGATTGGCTATCTCAGCCTGCTGCACCAAGTTCATCAGCCTTGTGAATCCGGCTGACCGCTCAGCTTATGTCGATGGAGTAGCCGCATCGATTGAAGCAGCCCAGGGGCTTGGAACAGACATTCTCATTTCCCAGGTCGGTGATTTTCGGGAAGGTGTGCCACGGGCAGCACAGCATGAGTCGTTAGTCGAAGGGTTACGAGAAGTTGCTCCTCTTCTCGAACAGGCAGAAATTTCTCTGGTGATTGAGCCGTTGAATGAACGTGTGAACCACCCTGGCTACTATCTCGTTCATAGTGACGAAGCATTTCAGATTATCGACGAGGTGAATAGCAACAACATTAAAGTTGTTTTTGATATTTACCATCAGCAGATTAGTGAAGGTGATCTCATTGAGAATATTCGTAGGAACATTAAAAACATCGGGCATTTTCATGCCGCTGGAAATCCTGGACGCCATGAACTTCAAAGGGGTGAGGTAGCGTATCCCTACGTTTTCGAGCAGATTCGAGCAACTGGTTTCACCGGATATGTCGGGCTCGAATATTGGCCAAGTCAGTCAGACAGGCTGCCGGCACTGAGCGAAGTTGCAGCCTGGCTTCGTTAGAGTCTGTCCCAGCCCAATTTGTCAGTTACGCAATTTTTTCGTAAAGAAATCGGTTTCATGGCAAAAAACTGTCGAGCAAATGAATGTTGTCAATCATGAGTGATAGAAATACACTTGTTACTGTATTGGTGGGTTCCAGACATGCGGTTTTTATACCTTTTTGTCGATTCTCTGTACCACTCCATGATGTTTACCTTCTATAAGAATTGGAATTATTTATGTCTTATTTAGGATCTAATTTTCGAACGCTCGCAATATCGGCTCTGAAAAGTCGGCAAAAACGAGTGGGTTTTACGCTTATTGAATTACTTGTGGTGATTGCGATTATTGGTGTGCTTGTTGGTCTTTTGTTGCCGGCTGTCCAGCAAGCTCGTGAGGCTGCTCGTCGTAATTCTTGTGGGAATAATCTGAAACAAATGGGCCTCGCATTGCACAGTTTTGCTGATGTGAATACCTACAGAGGCGACAACGGTTTTCCAACAGCTTCAAAACTGCTGAGTGGATCCGACTCAGCATTAACAGCGTCCGGAATTCAGGCTTACACATGGGTTGTGGATATGCTGCCATTTGGAGAAGAGGTAAATCTGTATGATCAGATGAAGAGTGCTTCTGGAGGTGGTAACTTTCAAGCTCCCTTTGGTACAACAAAAGGTGCTATCGATGCTCTTGGCAATGCGTCAGAACTATCTTTTGGTACTTGTCCTTCATGGACGCCGGGTGTAAAAGATCCAAATGGTGTCAATTTCCGAACTGAAACCAATGGTCGTGGTGATCGTAAAGGAAGCATCACGTACCGAGCTAATATTGGCATGCAGTATTGGGGTAATTCACTCGTCGGAAACAAAAATTGGACCAAACCTTGGCTGCAAAAAGCAGTAGGTGCAATGAACATGGGTGTCCTGACTGGTGGCAGTCAGAATGCTGGTTTGACATGTTTTAGAAACTTCAAAGACGGGCTGTCGCAATGCATTCTTTTGGTTGAAAATGCAAGTGCGCAGCAATGGTGGCTCGGACAGCACCGGGTTATTTCTTGGTCGAACCCCACTGAGTTGGGTAAATATCCACTTGGGACAGCCGTCACACCGAATGCTAAGTGGAAACGGAATTATCATGGAGCAAGTAGTGCTCATCCTGCTGGATTGTTTGGCACAGTCTATGCCGATGGAAGTGTGAAGTTTCTGAATACAAACATTGGTGAAACCGCCTACATTGCTCAGGTTCGTAGAGCAAGTGAACAAGTGAAGGTCGCTCCATAGGTTTTCAGTGCTAAATAGACGTGAAAACTCTTTGTTCGATTCAGTTTGATTTTTTGTAAATAGCATGGCGAGGACCAGGGCTCACCACCTGTCCTCGCCATTCTTTAAACCCGGAAAATAAATTGTTCTTTGTGAAATCAAGAACCATGTAATGGCGGAGTTTTTGTTTTATCCGGAACGGTAGTTCTTTAATACGTTTTTAATACAAGGAGTTTCTCAATGGGTAGATTGATATTTTTATGTATTTTGTTTTCTGTTTTGGCCGTTGGGTGTGGTGGGCCAGCGAACTTCACGCCGATAGCAGAGGACGAACAAACGAAGCAGGATGCCACAGCCTATGCAGAAGAAATGCGAGACAGAGGCGTAATAGTCAAGCAATATCTTAGTGAGATGAAAGGGTGGGCTGGCGAAATATTCAGTTCAGACGAAGAAAAGCAAGAGAAAATGATCTCACTTTTAAACGAATTGGGCAAAACTTCAGCGAGTAACAAAGAAGAACTAGAAAGAATAACAAATGAACTGATTGATTTAATTGGTTATAATCCAACTCCATAGGGAAACGGTTTTAAAAAATCGACATTAGGAAGGGTCTCGTAAAGTCGGCCTTCTCTTATGCTAGTCCATTCGATCTTGAACCTCCACCAAAGTGAGCTTTCCGTTTCCGTCAAATATCGATAGGTGAGTGTGGTGATTGGTTAATTAAATGAAAATAGTTTCGCTGTGTTGGATATCTTTTGTCTCGCCATGAAAAAAGTCGCTGTACTTGTTCTGATGGGGTGTTCAGCCTTTTCCTTTGGTGCCGAACTAAAACGTGAAATCGCATATGACACAAAGCATGAGCGAGATGTGCTCGACTTCTGGCCGGCTGTAGCTGCAGATGGACCAGCACCCGTATTTGTGTGGTTCCATGGAGGTGGTTTTCAGACGGGTGATAAAAGTGAGTTTTGGAAAAAGAATGCGGCAATGCTTGATGCGTACCAGGAGGCTGGTTTTGCCGTAGC
>JBDOMQ010000061.1:0-11350 GCA_039831725.1 Pirellulales bacterium | reverse complement strand
CTTGTTTTGAACATTATCAGCGAACTTTTTCTTTTCCCGGTATGGATGCTTCACCGGCTCCATCGAATCAAGATCCAAGCCCTAAAACCTTTTTGCAGTACAGGATACTCCGCTCTAGCTCCGAAATCTGGTGAATCTTTTTGGCCTGGAGCTTGTCTTTGGTAGCTGGCCGAAAAGTGGGTATCGGATTTCCTTTTTTTGCCAGTGCGAGGAATGCAGAAAAATCTTTTGCCAGTGCATTTGGGAAAAGATTCCAGAAATCATGCTCATAAATTGGAAATGATTTTGGAAATCCTGAAATTGTCTCAATATGAACGGTTACGTCAGGGCACTGTTTCCTGAATATTTCAAAGAACCTCTTGAAGTCGACGCACCCCTCTCCCATTGCTGTCCACTGGGTCGTGATAGCACTCTCGGACTCCCAGATCATGGTGTCACGAAGACTCGTTGTGAGTACGTACGGTGCAAGATTCAAAAGTGCTTGCACTGGATCCTCGAGTGTCCAGCAAGCGTTTCCGGAATCAAAGTTAACACCTACAAAATCAGGACCGGCCTCTTCTACCAGGTGTTTGAGTTCTCGTGACTGCATGTCACCAGCATGATTCTCGACAGCTATTTTGACTCCGGCATCGATTGCTTGATTACGTACTTGTTTCAAAACCTGAACGGTGTCTGCAATTCTCGCCTCTATGCCCCCCTTCGTAAGGCGGTCGGAGCTGTTACCCACAATAACTCGAAAGGCTGGAGATCCTAGCGCCTTCGCCATTCGAATACCCAATATGAGATGGTCGTGGGCGGTTCCCCAGTCTGGTTTGAATGTTTTTGAAGAAGGACAAATGCTCCATGATCCAAGAACAATATCAATCCCTTTGTTCGAACCATAGTGACGAATCTCACGAAGGGAGGAGTCGTCATATCGGTTTTCAAAGGGACCAAAGTCTGTAATGAAAACTGAATCGCAGCCTAATGTGACGGCATGGTCTACGAGTTCCCGAGCATTCCACTGCATTGCCCGAACGGCAAAGTTATCAAAGCCAAGCTTGATTGTCGGTTCTTTGGATGCTGCTGCAGAGAACGCTGTGTTGGTGAAAACAAAACTTGAGGCAATGAATCCACGTCGCGTGATGAACATAGTTTTCCTCCACATCACAACTCGAGACCACTCAGTGAATCTAATTTTAGCACGTTTGAAATCAAGCCAGACCTTCGCTCCAAAGAAAAAGTACGAGGTTGCAAAAAGTTATGACCATTGTCCTGACCATTCCGCATCGGTACAGAATAAATACGTGTCAAAAGTCTCGTCTAAAATCCACAAATAAAGAAAGCGGCTGAAAATGGAGTTTCTCGGAACACAGGATGTCAGTCTGCGAGCCGACCAGCTCCTTATCCTGCACCAAGCGAGTATCAAGAATTGCCTGGCTTAGGGTTACGAGAGATCACGCAGGCCGAACAATAAACGTTCTAAGCGGTGGTTTGAATTTGTCTATAGATCTCATGGTCGGGAAAAAAAGAAGTGCATACTCCATGTCGTAAGCCTATGTGTCCGCGACGTTTGTCATGCGCTGGGATGAGGGACTACGCACCCGAACGACTTCAATTGGCTGCTTGGTTGCTACTTGCTGAGATCCTGCCGGATAGAACCGGAGGCATTCATTTAGTAGTTGCTGCACACTCTGTTGCCACGTCTGGGGGTATCACTTCGGGTCTAACGTTGATTGCGGCCGGCCTTTGGCTTCCCAGTCCAGGATCTTATCAGCGACATCACGGGAATTCGACAAGTCACAATACACACAGTTGTCCTTGTCGACCTTTCGGTGCACCGGAATGTCGCTGGCAAACACTTGCCGCCGGTGCCACTGAGCCTCGATGATGAGTAACTCAAAGCCCTCAGCCTGTGACGGAAATACGACGGCCCTAGCCTGTTGGTAGCAGTAGCTAAGCTCACGAGCTGTGACATCATGCCTAGCAAAAAGGGTTTTCCCAGTTTGTGGATGCGGCAGATGTATGTAAGCAACTCTTGACACATTCCACCGACTTGGACGACCAGACACAATTTCAACTCAGAATGTTTCTGACACACTTTAAAAAAGGCATTTCCACGTCGAAATATCACCGTCGCACCCCTGTCGATGGTGCTACCTTAGATTTATCTGGACTTTACTCGCAGAAATGGTACTTTTAACGTTGGTGCGGGGCTAATTTACCATCGATCAGGTGCCATTCTTTCTTCATATTTTGGCTCGTTGCTCCTTCACCTCTCTTTTACGGTTGTCGTATATTTCTTTTTTTATCAAGGATTTTCACTATGCGAGTTTCACTCTTTAGAAAAACCGATCAATCGAACGGTTTCACACTTATCGAACTGTTAGTAGTTATAGCTATCATCGGTGTCCTAGTTGGTCTTCTCTTACCTGCTGTCCAGCAAGCCAGAGAGGCAGCCCGACGTTCTTCGTGTACGAATAAATTAAAACAGATGCAACTTGCGATGCTCAATTATGAAAGCACAAATCAAAAGTTTCCAGCTCAAGGCTGTTCGCCAGAAATGCGCCAGATTCACCCTAATCCACAAAGTTCCCGCAGGTGGGGCTTTATCCCTTCTTTACTTCCTTATCTTGAGCAACTGCCACTTCATACTTCGTTGATTACTTTGATCGAAACAAATGCAAATGCCAGGCCATGGCGGCAAGACCCTGCACATCGGGGTGTGACGCGAACAGAACTTACTGAAATACTTTGCCCGTCTGATCCGAACACGAGCCGAACAAGTGGTCCTAATCAAACACCCGGTCGTACAAGTTACCGCATATGTCGAGGAGATAAGCGGTTGGAAGCGACCGAGACTCGGAAAAGAGGGGTGGGAGTAACTGGGTATAAGAAAAAGGTCGGTCAAGGCGGCATAAGTAATGCAGACATCGCCGATCTCACCAGAATAATACCACAATCTGTAAAAATGAAAGACATAACAGATGGTACTTCAAATACTATCAGCTTGGGTGAAGCTCGCATTAGTATAGCAAGCGGAGATTCACGAGGAGGTGGATATGGCATTGGTCCAGGTTCAAACGGCGGTAATGCTGCTCCTTCTGTATGCGCAGCATTGGTCGGCACTGATGGCAAGTATACTTCCTACACAACCAACGGGTCGCAGGCTCCTGGCGTACGTTGGGGAGATAGCGAAGAAGGGTTTACATCATTCTTTACCTTCGCTGCACCAAATTACCCGAGGTGTGGAATTGGAAATGAAAACTGGGCTTGTCTTCCTCCAAGTAGCTATCATCCCGGTGGTGCTGTCATGGCCCACGTCGATGGGTCAGTGAAGTTTTACAACGATAATATTGATGCTGGTGACCCAACGAAGCGTGGTAAAAATGCAGGATGGACAGGAATAAGTGAGCGTGGTGTGTTTGGGGCACTTGGTTCGATCAACGGTGGCGAGGTCAATTTAGCTGACTAAATATGAATTCCTGTGGAGCATCCTTCTCGCTAGGGTGTCTCCACAGGGTATTCATGAAATAGTGGGTCTTTCTCTGCAGCCTGTTTGGAACCATCCTGTGTTACTTGATTAGCTTTATTATTCGATAGAAAAAGGGATCCTATGCGACTTCATCCTCATTCTTTTCAGCTTCTCAGTTTTTTGACTCTCGGGTGCCTTGTTGTGTCTTCTTTTGGTTGTGGTCAGTCATCGGGGCCCAATGTTCAGTATGTTCACGGCGTGATCACGCTTGATGGGGCACCAATTGAAGGGGCAACTGTGTCCTTTTCACCCGAGGATTCCAATGGGATTGGTGCCACGGGAATGACTCAGTCTGACGGTTCATTCACGCTCAATGCACAGGCTGCGAAACCTGGTGCAGGTACAGTAGCAGGAGAGTACGCTGTTACAGTCAGCAAGGTTGAGATGCCAGAATTTCCTAATATTGATACAGATGATCCCCGGTACGGTACGGCTGAGCAGGAGAGGCTTGAACAAGAGGCAAATAATGCAAAACCAAAAGTAATAGTGCCGGAAAAATATAATACTCCTGAGTCTAGTCCGTTACATGCAAAAGTCGTTTCAGGAAAAAATGAGTTTCAGTTTGACCTTATTTCAAAAGAGTAATAAGCACTCGAGGCTCGAAACAAACCAAGTGGAATAGTTGCATAAAGAGTTCCTTGGGAAACGAATCTTGCGGTGGCGTCACTGTACAGTCCTAAGGTGATTACAGGATTGATGTAGTTTTCTTCATTCCTTCAATTTCCTTCTTAATTTATTTGAGACTAGAAGCAGGAAAGAAGACTATGAAGTTTTTAAAAACTGAGGTTATTGGATTAGCGGATTGGTTTTCTTAAATCTGAGACAGAAGATTCTGGGCTTTGCACTTTCGGGTTTTTATGATGCCGCTGGCTATCATCAGAACACTTGAGACCGAATGAAACACGCTATTTTTTTTTGGCTTACAATCCTATGGGTGCCGGTCTGCGCATCTGCTAATCCGTTCTCAGAGCTTTACTACTACCGCCCGATACAGCCCGGCCCATCGAAGTCGTTGGAATGTGACCTTGCCGTATATGGCGGTACGCCTGCTGGAGTGGCCGCGGCTATTCAGGCGGCAAAAATGGGCAAGAAGGTATTGTTTTTCTCTTTTAACAAGCAGGTCGGTGGTCTGACTTCGGGCGGGCTTACCGCAACTGATGTGGGTAAGAAAAACTCTATCGGTGGCTTGGCACAAGAGTTTTATGAACGGATTGGACGCATCAGAAATTTTTCTCCCTCCGCTGCAGAGAAGCTTTATCTTGAGATGCTCAAGGAAGCTGGTGTGGAAGTGCTTTTGCGACGCTGTCTCGTCTCAGTTGAGAAAGAGGGATCACAAATTCTATCCATAACCATGGACACGGGAGAGACGGTTCAGGCAAAGGTTTTTGTTGATGCTACCTATGAGGGAGATCTCTTCGCAGCGGCTGGGGTTTCTTATTACGTCGGCAGAGAGCCTTCCGCAACCTATGGAGAGTCTTTGGGTGGGCAATGGCAAATGCTTTCCTATCGAGATGTCTATCAATTCTGCCGATTACCGATCAGTCCCTATGTCGTGCCAGGTAGCCCGGACTCGGGTCTCCTTCCCGAAATATCGGTGGAGCCTGCCGGCAAACCGGGGGAGGGCGACTTCCGCGTTCAGGCCTATAACTTCCGGACACACCTCTCGAACGGGCAGGACACAATCTCTTTCCCGAAACCGAGTGGATATGACCCCAGTCGCTATGCCTTACTGGCTCGGTTTCTTAATTTTGATTCGCGGCTGCGTTGGACGCTGAACTATACAGTGGCGCCGATGACGGACGGCCCGATCCAGATGCGTAATGGTGATTCGAACAACGCCGGAAGTTTTTCCACCGATTATATCGGAGGCAACTACCGCTGGCCCGATGGAACCTATGAACCGGGTTCTTTTACGAAACTACCGCCTCCCCGACATGGTCTACCTGTGCCTCTGCTTCAACTCTATGAGTTGCGAGAAAAGATCTTTCAGGACCATGTTGCCTATCAGCAGGGCCTTCTCTTTTTTCTGGCCAACGACCCACACGTGCCAGAGGCCCTACAAAAACGAGTGAGCAAGTTTGGATTGGATCCGGACGAATTTAAGAAAACTGGCCACTGGCCACACCAACTTTATGTGCGGGAGGGACGGCGGATGCTGTCCGACTATGTGATGACTCAGGCGAACTGTGAGTGCAAACGCTTGGTAGAGGATTCCATTGGGCTTGCTTCTTACCCCATGGATTCGCATTCCTGCCAGCGTGTTGTTGTCCAAGAAAAGGGAGTAACTACGGTGCGCAACGAGGGCAACATGGGTTACAAATGCCCTGGGCCGTATCCGATTGCTTATCGCTCGATCGTTCCGAAAAAGGAGGAGTGCGTTAACCTTCTGGTTCCTCTCTGCCTGTCTGCCTCGCATGTCGCCTATGGCTCGATTCGCATGGAGCCCGTGTTCATGATCATAGGGCAGAGTGCCGGAGTTGCCGCCAGCATCGCGATAGATGCTGGTGTTTCCGTTCAGGATATCGATATGGTTCAACTCCACCATCACCTCCGCGCAGAGGGTCAGGTCTTACAGGACTGAAATTTTGACGGGCTGGCCCCTACAAGGAAATTCCTTCTGGCTCAAGCCGTTCATAAACAGCTTGAAGAAAGCGCAAAAATAACTATCGCGATCCACAAGGAAACAGATTTCGTAACCAATAAAAGAGAAATAATTCTGGATTTGGATACATGCCGTCAGGATGCGATGAGACAGTGAAGGAGACGTTGGAGAATTACTTAAGGTGTTAAAGATCAGGTAAGACACCTTGTCGGTATTTAGTGTCTGGTCAATACGTTTGAATGGGCAATATATTTAAGCTCAAACAATACAAAGGATGAACGGTACGAAGACTTATTAAGAAAAACGTTTACTCACTCTATTAATATTAAGATAGATAAAACGAGAGAAAAAAGGGATTTAAAATAGAAAACTGACTAAAAAATATTATGACGAAAGCTTCTCCCCATCGCTTTCTGAATAACTGCAACATATAGTCTCCACTCTTCCGCCACGAATCACAAACACTCCTCTTTAAGACACAATTTGTGTCACGTTGAGACGCTATTATTTGGCGTGTAGGATGCTTCATCTTAAGGAGACTTGCTATGCGTTGGGGAATTCTTGCTGTAACTGTTTTGTGGAGTGGTGTCGGACTTGCTGAAGAGCCAGTCGCGAATGCACATAAAGAAGCAGATCCTGTTCAAGGAAAAATTGAATCTACTGCGCAACGGAATGACGAAGCCATTCCTGCCTCACCTAGGCCACAGTACTACAAAGGCAATATCCACACACACAGTCTGTGGAGTGATGGCAATGACTTTCCAGAAATGATTGCTGAGTGGTATCGGTTGCACGGCTACAACTTTCTAGCACTGTCAGACCACAACGTTCTCAGCGAAGGTACACGATGGATGAAACACAGCGAGATCGTCAAACGTGGTGGTGAGCTTGTCTTGAAAAAATATCAGACATGCTTCGGGAATGAGTGGGTAGAAACTCGCGGCGAAGCTGATGCCGCCGACTATGCAGTACGGCTCAAGCCGCTAGATGAATTTCGTTCTCTCGTCGAAGAACGTGGCAGGTTCATCATGATCCAGGGAGAGGAAATCAGTGATCGTGTCAAAAAGAGACCTCTTCATATGAACGCTACCAACCTTCTTGAAGCCATTCCTCCCTCCGGTGGATCGACAATTCGAGAAGCAATGGAAGCCAATCTCCGCGCTGTTGAAGACCAAGCTCGTCGCACTGGACGTGAAGTGCTTGTGCACCTCAACCACCCAAACTTTGGGTATGGCATCACGGCAGAAGATCTGGCATTTGTTGTTCGAGAGCGTTTTTTTGAAGTTTACAACGGCCACCCCGGCGTTAACCATCTTGGCGACAATACCCACCCTGCCGTTGAACGCCTTTGGGATATTGCCAACACAATACGCCTCAGTGAACTTAACGCTGCACCACTATTTGGTGTCGCTACTGATGACAGTCACCACTACCACGGGAAACCTGGAAGTCATACCGGAAGAGGCTGGATTCAGGTTCGATCGAGTTACCTTTCACCTGAGCATATTATCCGTGGAATCAAAGCAGGGGACTTCTACGCCTCAAGTGGAGTTGAACTCAAGGAAGTGTCATATGACACAAAAGAAAATTTGTTCATCCTCCAAATCGACACGAAACCTGGTGTGACATACACAACACAGTTTATCGGTACGGTCGAGGACTATCGCGTCATGCCAACTGGTGTGAACAAGGAGAAGGGGGAGCCACCCTCAAAGCAAAAATACTCTTCGCCGGCAATCGGTAAAGTGCTTGACACCGCCAGAGGCGATACTCCTCAATACCGTCTCACAGGCAGCGAACTTTACGTTCGGGCCGTGGTAACAGCCGATCAGAATCACCCCGATCCTTCATTCAAGGGGCAGAGGCAACAAGCCTGGACACAGCCTGTTGGCTGGCGACAGCGTCTTGAGTAACGAGTGATCGCATAGCTAACGAATCACGAAAATACAAACGCTTATCAAAGATTAACTGATGACGTTTACCAAATCTGTGTAGCGTACGTGCGTAGATTAGTGGGCGAGGTCGGGCCAATAATGAAGACTTCTTACCTATTACTACGGCGAATGATTTCGTTTGTTGTTTAAATTCTTTGCCCCACAAATAAGCGACCATGAACGCTGACCAAACGTCCACGATGAAGCCGGAGGATGAAGTGCTCCTCACCATAAAGAAAGAGGCGATAAAAGACCTCTAGCCCAAAGACTCGCACCCACACCAGTTCCTCTATCGAGTCTCGTCGATCAGAAAGGCTTTCGCCTGCGGAGAATAGGGATCCCCCCAGCCGTAGAACAGCAGCATCCCGGGAACAATTTCACCACCGGGCTTCGTCACGGGTTGGACATTATTAAAACGCCAACCGGAGAACTCCGAAGCAGTTGGCGTGAGGTCTCGCTCACGCTGCCAGGTCATCCCTTGATCGGAAGATCGCCACTCTTCGATTCGGCCTCCCCCGTGACTGTCCATCAGACCATCGGATTCTAAATACTCATCACCCACCAAGAGAAAGGCAACCAGGGTGCCATCTTCTTCTCTCCTCAGGTGGCCGCTATTCCATTGATGTGTGGACTCGGTGATGAAATTCTTTTGCCACCCCTTTCCATCATGGAATACATAGAAGTAATTCGCTTCCTGCTTGGATTCATCCCCGGACAACACATGGAGAAAAGCTGGCTCCCCTTTCTCATCCAGCACAATACTTGGAGGCACACCAGAACCCCGCCACTCCGTGTCCCAAATGAGACAATTCTGATCGGCGTAATCCACGTCGATCGGCGTCTTCATCGTTTGGCCCTCAAAGTTCATGACGTGTCCAGAAGCCAAATCAATCTGAAAATAATAGAGATTGTATTTCCAATCTTGCCCCGTCTTCTCTCGGTAGCGCGGATTGTAGAGTCGATCCGACATGGCCCGGTCAGGATCTTCAAATTTACAGTCGTCATAAACGATGAATGCGACGTGCAGCGTCTTGCCATCCTGACTCAACAACTTCGTCTGGTATGAAGACCACTCAAACCGCCCCGCCACATCCATATCTGTCACAGCCTCTTCAGGCGTTCGCCAGGTTTCTCCTCCATCCTCGGTCACACTGTAAGTCCAGTAGCCAACATGACCAAGGACCCGATAGTAGATCATCTCCTTGCCGCCTTTGATGTTGTAGACCGCAGGATAGGAAATACTTTCTCCAATCTGGGCACCCACTCTCCAGTCCTCGAGGCTCTTGCCGATCGAAGCCGGCCTCTTCGAAATCAAATGTGTTCCCGCTGTTCGATGACAGCCAGACAGCACATGAAGATGCCCAGAATCGTCTGCCCAGATCACCGGACCATAGTGATGGTCCTTACTTCGCTTTCCCAACGTGACCGTCTTTGAAAATGAACGGGTTTCAGGATCGTACGTTGATGCCATGGGAGTGGTCCTGAAACTGGGATCTTCGCCGTCCTTACCTCCTCCGTTAAACACCAGGTGCACCTTGCCATCCAGATACACCGCCTGGGGTCGTTGCCGCCGATCGTAGAGCATCTTTTTCTGCCCTCCGTTACCGAACGGCATCGCTTCCGATCGATTGTCGGCATCCGCTTGAACAGAGCCAAACATCCCGGCAAAGGTCAACCAGACATACACAAATCGAATCATGGGAGGAGCCTTCAAGTTTTCACCGCTTTGTGGATACGTGCGACGGATAGTCTCGTATCTTCAGTCACAAATCGCAAACGCTCCAACTCAATAGACCCTCGTGGCTGCGAACCGACGCGTACTGGCCAGATACTATTACTCCACCTTTGCTTGCTGTTGACATTTCAACCATGCTGTTCCGGTGCGATTTTCGGACCAGTTCTGTGCTGCTTATAATAATGGCGTATATCACTGTTTCTCACCAAAGAAACTTCACTCCACGTATTCCAGTGAGCTGATCTGGTGTTTAAAACTGTTTCATTACTGTTAATGATCGTAGCCTTGGGCCTTGTGCTACCTCGATCAATACGTTGTGCTGAAAACTTGACTAATTCAGCGAATGAAACTTTCAATCGTTATCGGGTGTCCGTTGAACCGTTGCTAAAGAAACATTGTTTCCAGTGCCACGGTGATAAAGATGAAGTCCGTGGAGAAGTCAACTTCCGCGTGATTGAAACCGGGCCGCAAATTAAAGCTGCATTTGCACTTTGGTCCAATGTCCTTGAGGTAATTGAATCTGATGTCATGCCACCGGAAACCCAACCTCGCCTAACCCCTGCTGAAATTGCCCAATTCAAATCATGGTATCAGCAGGAACTGGTGGACACGATCGTTCCATTGCCCGATGTCCTTCGTCCACGTCGCCTATCGGCTCACGAGTACCGACAAACACTTCGTTCTCTCTTTGGATTTGAATTGGAAGTTTCGATCGCGGAAGCTGAACAGACAGTCGTCGAAAAATCATTGGTGATGAAACTTCTGCCAGTTGATCCACCTGGTCCGAGTGGTTTTAAAAACGACACCTCTGCGAATCCTCTGACCACGAATGTCTGGGAACAGTATTCTTTTCTGCTTGATGACGCGCTGGAGCAATGGCTCTCCCCTGGAAACAGAAATAAGCTTGAAGTCGTTACGGGCCCCATAGCTGGTAAGCATATGACGCCCGAACAGTGTGAAAAACTTCTTAAATGGATGTTGCGCCGTATCTACCGACGACCTCCCACGACAGAAACTATTCAAACATGTGTTGCTTCGATTCGTGGCAAGCAGGGAACAGAACTCGAAACAGCCCTTCGGATGGAACTGAAGTCCGTGCTGATGTCCCTTCCTTTCATCTATCGTGGTTTACTTGCAACAGTTGACGACCTGAAAGTCAGCGACCAGGACGATTCGCCCGTTTCCTATGGCCACGTCGATGACCATGAACTCGCAGAGCGTCTCAGCTACTTTCTTTGGGGTGACATGCCTGATGAACGGCTCATGCAGTTGGCAGATGAGGGTACGTTACGAATTCCAGAAACGTATGCGAGTGAAATAGCACGAATGTTGGCGGACCCAAAATCTCAGAATCTCGCGGAGAACTTTGGCGTGGAATGGTTCTCCTTGGATGAAATATCAAAGGTGTCAAAAAATCCACCCGTATCACATGCTCTCCGTCAACAACCTATCGACTTTCTCAACTATCTGTTTATCGAAGGACGGCCACTGCTGGAACTTATTGATTCCAAAGTGACGTTTGTAAATCCCCATACAGCCAAATTTTACCCTGGGGATCGAAAACG
>JBDOMQ010000075.1:0-2360 GCA_039831725.1 Pirellulales bacterium | reverse complement strand
TAACCCGGAAGCAATCCGACTGCATAACGGAATTATCGCTAGCCCTAATTGCTCTACAACACAGATGGTGATGGTCATGAAGCCACTCCACGACGCAGCACATGTTCAACGTGTACTTGTAAGCACTTACCAATCGGTCAGCGGTGCAGGAATAGCTGCAACACAAGAACTAAGACACGGAATGCAGGCATGGCTCAACAAGGCACCAGAAGAACCAAACGTTTTCCCTCACCCGATCGCGGCCAACCTTATCCCTCAGATTGGATCGGAAAAAGAGGGGGGGAGTACGAGTGAAGAACTTAAGATGGTTCAGGAAACTAAAAAAATATTCAATGACGATTCAATCGGAGTATGTGCTACATGCGTACGTGTCCCAGTAGCCGATGCGCATAGTGAAAGTCTGATAATAGAGACTGAGAAGCCTCTCTCGCCAGAGGACGCGACCGACCTTTTGTCTCGATTTCCTGGCGTCACTGTCAACGATAACCTTTCTAGATCTACCTACCCAATGCCACGTAACGCGGGAGGCCGCGACGATGTCTTTGTTGGCCGTATTCGACGCGATCCATCGGGCAAAAATTCTCTTGCAATGTGGTGTGTTTCGGACAATCTGCGAAAAGGAGCTGCAACAAATGCAGTTCAAATAGCTGAACACCTTGCAAGAGAAATGATGGAATGAGCCGAACACTACAACTCCGGCTTGCTTACAATGGTGAACGATTCAGTGGATGGCAAATCCAACCCGACCAAAGAACCGTTCAGGGGACCCTTCGTGATGCCATTCAGAACATCTGTGGTGAAACCGTCATACCAAAGGGAAGCAGCCGTACCGACGCCGGTGTTCATGCCGCAGATCAGGTTGCGAGCTTCACAACATCAAGCACCTACACGCCGGACGTTTGGCGACGAGCACTCAATGCTCATCTCCCAAAGGACGTTGTAGTGCTTCGATCAAGTGAGGTACACCCTTCGTTTAACCCTACTACTGAAGCCGTAACGAAACGATATCGCTATCGCATCCATGACGGAGAGGTCCGGCCCGTACTTGCTCGGCCATTCGTCTGGCAGTGGAATTCTCGTCTAGACGTTGCAGCCATGCAGAAAGCTTCGACTCTCCTAATTGGCGAGCATGACTTCAGCAGTTTTGAAAACCCATCTTCCCCTCGTGCTTCAAAAGTACGCAAAATCAATGACCTGACCATTCAAAGGCATACTGGAGGAGAATGCTCCTCCGATACTGAAATCTGGATTGAGATCGAGGGGAACGGTTTCCTCTACAATATGGTGAGAATCATTGCTGGCACACTGCTTATGGTTGGCAATGGGAAACGCCCGGAGGCGTGGGTCGGTGATGTGCTTGCCGACAGGCAACGAACATCTGCAGGTCCGACTGCGCCAGCGCAAGGCCTTCTGCTTTTACAAATCAACCTTAAACCACAAACAATAGTTACGGCTCGTAATGGCTCGTCCTCCTGAACAACTTGGTTCCCTCAGACTTGTTCGCCAACTTGGCGTCGGTCGTAAATGTCAAATCTGGGAGGCCTCAGATGAGAGTCAGACGAAACGCGTCGCCGTAAAACTTGTATCCCCGGAGTCAGCATCCGACAAAGATATCCGCCAACTCCTCAAACATGAACTTACTGTGAGCCGATCGCTTCAGCATTCAGGGATTATCCATATAGAGCGGTATTCGACAGCTGGCCGACTGCCACACCTTGTCATGGAATTATTCCGTTATCCAAATTTAAAAATGCGCCTCTCTGCTGGTTCAGAATCAATTGCAGATCAGGCACAGTCAATTGCACAAAAAGTGGCTGATGCAATTGGTCATCTTCATGCGAATCGTTGGGTCCATCGTGACCTCAAGCCTGAAAACATCCTTGTTGACGATTCAGGTAATGTGAAAGTCATTGACCTTGCTCTTGCCTCACGACCTCCGGGAATCCTTGCTCAATTAATACCGATTAAGAGAACAGTTCAAGGATCACCAAGCTACATGTCACCGGAACAGATCCGAGGAAGTCGTGTTGGATATGCTGGAGATATTTACTCGTTTGGCTGTCTTCTGTACGAATTAGTTACCGGGCAGGCTCCGTTCACCGGATCAACTCAACAGGAACTCCTCAGCAAGCAACTGTACGCAACACCACCATTTGCATCAGCAACGAACGCTGGTGTCACACCACAACTCGACCGATTTATTCGTGAACTTCTTGCTAAGCGACCCAAGGACAGGCCTTCCTCTATGGCCGAAGTTGCCGCACATTTGGGTAACACACCATTCCTGACTCCAAAGGCTCGGGCTGCGGCATCCAAGAAAGCCGATTGACGGCAGTTCGGTCTGCCGGCGACAATACGAA
>JBDOMQ010000268.1:0-11370 GCA_039831725.1 Pirellulales bacterium | reverse complement strand
ATCAAAGGTGTTATTACGAAGTCTTGGGCGTTGAGCGTCAAGCCAACTCTGGACAAATAACAGAGGCGTATCGAAAACTTGCGATCCGGTTTCACCCGGATAAAAACCCGGGTGATGACGCCGCGGCGAACAGTTTTAAGGAGGCTGCACGTGCCTTCGAAGTGCTTTCCGATGAGTCGTTGCGGGCCCGTTACGACCGGTTTGGCCATGCTGGTCTCCAAAATTCTGGTGGCGGCCAGCACGAATTCAATGACATCTCTGATATCTTTGAAGCGTTCGGCGATCTTTTTGGCGGAGGAATGTTTGGTGGCCGCGGTCGGGCCGCGAGGGCCCAAAAAGGACGTGACGTTTTTTGTGAAATTTCACTCTCGCTGCTTGAAGCGTCCCGCGGTGAAAGCAAAACCATTCAGTTTCGTCGGCATGAAGAATGCCAGACATGCGGCGGCAATGGTGCAAAGCCCGGAACCACACCGAAGGCATGTGAATATTGTGGCGGCCAGGGTCAGGTCCTCCAAAGCTCCGGAATTTTTCGTCTGCAGACAACCTGCCCTGCCTGCCGTGGGGCAGGAACCATTGTTCGTGACAAGTGCGGCGACTGTGCCGGCCACGGGCAAACTGAAGTAACTATTGAACGCAAAGTAACAATTCCAGCTGGAGTCGACAACGACGTTCAGGTACGACTAGCTGGTGAAGGTGAACAAGGCGCTAACGGTGGCCCACCAGGCGACTGCTACTGTGTGATCGAAATTAGTGACCACCCATTCCTTACTCGAGATGGCCGGCAACTGCATTGTGAGGTTCCGCTCACTTTTAGCCAGTGTGCTCTCGGAACGACAGCTGAGGCTCCTACGCTTGACGGACCCAAGCCCCTCCAAATACCGAAAGGGACGCAGCCAGGTGACATCATCCGTATTCGTGGGCTCGGCATGCCTGATGTCCGTGGTCGGGGTGTCGGTGATCTCAATGTTCACGTCCATGTCGAGGTGCCGAAAAAACTTTCTCCACGGGCAGAAGAACTCCTTCGTGAATTAGCTGAGGAGGAACAGGCGGATGTAAGTCCAAAACGATCAAGTTTTCTGACCCGACTGGCCGAGTATTTCACACCAGAGAGTGCAGAAAACACACCGGATAAAGAAGCAACAAGCAACACCTAAAGCCACACACAAAGAACACTCTTTCATTTACCAAGCACCGGTTGAGGACGAATTCATGCACGACGAGAACGCAGCCGAGAACATTGATGACATCCCGGTTCGGAACACCGAGCAATCTCAGGGAGAACCCAACATCGACGAACTCTCTTCGCAGCTGCAAGATGCAGAGGAGCGGGTATTGAGAGCACAGGCTGAAATTGAGAATGTGAGAAAAAGAGGTCGAAGAGAGTACGAGGATCTCCTTCGATATGGAGAAATTAACTTACTTCGTGACATTCTGCCGGTGCTCGATAACATCGAACGAGCAATAGAGGCCAGTGAATCAACCACTGACGTTGAAACGCTACGCGAAGGTTTTCGGATGACAGCTAGTCAGATTGAGAAACTCCTTGAAAGCCATGGCTGTGAAACGATCAAGACAGAAAATGAAGTTTTTGACCCAGCGGTACATGAGGCCATCTCACAACAGCCTGGCAATGGCGCAAAACCCGGCACTGTCATTGGGGTTACAAGTCGCGGATATGTTCTGCGTGACAGGGTTGTTCGCCCAGCTCAAGTGATTGTGGCAGCGAACGAATAGCCAGCCTTTGGATCACTACTGGAATAACCACGCGCAACTGGTAAGAAGGAAAACAAAACACCATGCCAACTTATGACTATGTTTGCGACGCATGTGGCCATGCGTTTGAACTCTTTCAGTCAATGACCGATTCGGTCAAACGAACGTGTCCAGAATGCAAAAAGCGGAAACTTCGGCGTCTGATTGGCACTGGTGGCGCCATAATGTTCAAAGGTTCTGGTTTCTATCAAACGGACTACCGCAGTGATTCGTATAAAAAGGCTGCCGCTGCAGACAAACAACCCTCAAAAACATCAGAGACTCCAAAAAAGGATGGCGGCTCAAAGCCAGCTAAAGGGAATTCTTCATCTCCAACTGAGTAACTCGGCTCCCGAAGAGATAACACTGTATCCGCGGTTCAACCAAATTGCCCAGCTAAAATCAAATGCCATACTGTCCCGTCTGCAACGTGATAGTCCATCTTCGGACTACCGTAGACCGTTCCGCCACTCCCGCAGCACCCTTTTGTAGCGAACGCTGCAGGAACATCGACCTTGGACGATGGCTCGATGAATCGTACAGCGTTCCCGATACGGCTAGCGAGAGTAATGACGAGGACGACGACGGCGAAAGCTACAATTCGCTCTATTGAGATTAGTGAATTATGCGAGTGGGCCCAGAGTTTGGTATTCTCTTCTCACAACACTTTTGTCCACTTCCTTTATTCTTTGGTGATACGTGATGGCAGACAACACACAGCCACCTAGCCGCGCACAGATAATTCATGAAATCATATGGAGCGAGGCCTTTCCGTGGTGGATTCTCCTCAAGGCAGCCGGGATGGCCTTTGCACCGACAGTACTCATTATGGCGACGCTTGCCACAGCTGGCACCTGGGCCGGGTTTTCGCTTTTGGATTCCCTCGGTCTACCAATGGACATAGTCACCAACAGCTCCGTTTCAGATGGGGACCAGCCAGCAATAACGCTACCGACGCCAAGCCATGGTGTCTTACCATCACTTTCAGCGCAGGTCGAACGGTTGCCAACTCCAGTACGTGATCTCCTCGTTCTGCTTTCAACGCCTTGGAACCCACTTGCAACCTCACGGCAATTTGCAGGGAGCATCTTTCGGTGCATATGGTTTCTCCTTGTCTGGTCAATATTTGCAACCGCGATTGCCCGATATGTTGCACTTCGGCTAGTGGATGAAGAACAGCCAGGATTTGGTGAAACACTCCGATTTGGAACACAAAAATGGCCTGCCGCATTTAATTCCGCAGCATTTGTTTTCCTCGGAATCGTGGCTCTAGCAATTCCGGGCGGTCTGCTCGGGCTCGTTATGCGTTTTGATTGGGGACTTGCCGTCGTAGGCGTGTTGTGGCCCCTCATCCTGCTTGGCGCCGTCATTCTCGCAATTCTTGGAATTGGACTCGCCGCTGGATGGCCACTTATGGTCGCTGCAGTCGGTATCGAGAGGGGAGACAGTTTTCAGGCCATCTCGACTGCCTTTTCATACCTTTACCAGCGCCCCATTCATTTTGCATTTTACGGATTTATTTCCTGTGTACTTGCCATCCTAGGATTTTTTGCAGCCGGTCTCTTTGCAGACACCACGGTCCTCTTCGCGCTCTGGGCCGGTAGTTTTGGTATGGGACACGACCGGACAGCTGATGTCATTACCGCTGTTGCGGGTCGTGGCACAGATCCCCGCTGGGGTATTCAAGCACTGCAGTTTTGGACAAATAGTTTGCGAGTTCTACTCAGTTCCTTCGGGTGGGGTTTCTTCTGGTCCATCGCACCAGCTATCTATCTGCTTCTGAGACAAAGCGTTGACGCAACGGAACTTGACGAAATTGTGCTTGATGAGCCTAGTGGCGGCTGAGAGGGTACCTCCAGCAACCAAGATTAAGCCTCGGTATTAATCCAACGTCGAAGAAGTGCAGGGAATCCACCAAACAATTCCCCACGACTTACTGCCTCGTCTACACCTGCTGCAACGGCATCATCGAGCCGTTGCTTATGCACATGAGGGCCAAACGCGACCAATTTCAGAGTGGCATCTTTTTGGCTAATACTATCTAAAAGAAAGCGTACCTTGGCAACCAAAACAGCAGGGTCTTCCTGAAACGCCTGGATATCGAGAAGCACGAGATCATAGTGCTTTGATCTTGGCTGCTCACTCAAACTTCTAAGTGTTTCTAGCAGCCCACCTGCTTCTTTCGCTAGCCCCGCAAGCTTACTCGTTGACATAAGATCAGGAGAAATCAATAAAATCTTCAAGGAATGCATTGGGGGTCATACTCCATTTTTCACAATGCGAATCAACCGGTGAAACCATACGTGGAATTGAGATTCTCGTCGAGACCCAATATTTTATGGTGAGGAAACAACTATCTCTGCATCAAGCACCGCTTCAATACGACGTTGGATATCCTCCAGATGCGCTCGTGATGTATCGTCCATTCGCATTTCCTGTTTTTGTTTCGCGTTTCTCGAAACAATGGTCGTCACTTGTTTCAGTAGCCGCCTTAAATGAAAAGTAGCCAAACTACGGGCATCCGGCGGAATTCCTAAACTTGAACTGAAACGGGTCACACTTGTCCCTGACCGTCTCCCTCCACCAAGAGAAAGTCTGAGGATTTCAGCCAATGCTTCACGTTGAAGATTTCGACGCAGACTTGATATCACTGGCTTCTGATCGGAATACTCGCCAGCTTTGAATTCAAAAACCTCTGAATAAATTGAATCCACGAGCTGTCGGAGAAGTTCGGATGTCGTAAAACAATCAACGTTTTGACCAACTTTCAACGTGTTATCTGCTAACCGCGTGAGAGTTTTTGCATCCAGCAGTTGCTCAAGTATCCTTTTTTGCCATTTCAGTACGGCCTCATGAACAGGATAATCTTGTCTGTCAACATTTTCGGTTCCCCAATGTAACCATCGGGTCGATACCAACTGATTGTAAAATTCTGGAGGAAACTGATAGGAAGTATCACTGAAAACCTGTTCACTGATGACGGATACAGCCTTTCTTTGCTGAGCAGCCCCGACAACACGAAACGGTGGTTTTGCTTGCGGATCGTCGCGATGACTCCTCGAGCTATACAACCCACCAACTAGTCTGGCAGCAAAAAAGTTTGCTTGCCCATGTGCACCTAACAACACTCCGAAGGCGTGTCTCACCCTATCGTACCCTGCATCGTTAGCTGTAAACCGTTCAATGAGCTTGGGAATTATTTCCTGAACTACTTTTGATCTTTGCTCAGCAAAGGCGATCGGATCATTCCCAAGATCATACCGGTTCGAAAGCGGATCCGGATCCCCTGGCTTGGTGTCCTCATCTGTTGCAAAGGCTAGCTGTGGTTCGCCGCTACGAGAAGCAATCTTAAGAAGTGTTGGAAGCTCTGCCTTTGGCGTTGTTCCACTTATCGGGCGATATCCGTAGTCTATAGCCCAGTAATCATATACCCCTAGTCGTGTTGGGTAATAAGGCCCCTGGAAATTATCTTCTGGGACAATGTTGACAGGAACGTAGTCCATCACGCTCGTTGTCGCCGAACGCCGGCCTGCATTATTTTTAGAATTTATTTGATTTATTGAAGCGACCGAACTTCCCTTGAAATTATGTCGAAGGCCGAGCGTATGACCAACTTCATGCATTGCAACGAGCCGAAGTCCCTGTTGTATTAGTTTTTTTTGTTCCTCGTCAGAGATAAGTGAGTCTTGTGTAGCAGCTAATGCAGTTGCTCCCAAAGCATTCTGAAAAGCATGGCCGGCGAAGAGGTTGCATTGACCACACAAGCACGAAGAAGATTCCCTCTGTCTAACAGATGTTCTGTTCATATTTTCATGCGGATCCGTTAACCATGCGACGCCTTCGGGCATATAGTTTTCGAATTCATTTCGCCAATGTTTCACAAAGTCAGCATCAAAAATGATGTCGGCATCTAGGATTTGTCCCGTTCTGGGGTTTACTCGACTCGGTCCCATTGCAAACCCGCGTCCCGACGTAATCCAGCGAAATGTGTTGTAGTTGATGTCTTCGGGATCCCAGTCTGTTTTCTCTGGCTGTTGTCGGACCTCTATTGCGGTCTCAAAGCCCGCTTTACGATAGGCGCTATTCCAGGCAGAAATACCATCTCTAATTGCTTGCCGGTATTCAAATGGAACTGTTTTTTCAATCCAAAACACAATTGGTTTCTTTGGTGGCGAAATTTCAGCTTTCGGATCCGCCTTCTCGAGATGCCACCTATTGATGTATCTCACAAATCGTTCATCACCATTATGCTCAGAGAAGTTTTTTAATGCCGTAACGAAATACCCTACACGTGAATCAGCCAGTCGAGGACGATAATTATTTTGCGGCAAGAGACTTATCGAGTAGTGAACGTGAAGTGTTGCGGCACGGGAGTCGGGTACTGTCTCAAGTTCGCTTTTCCCGCTCGACGAGTACGTTGCCGCAACCCGTAACTCAACATTGTCAGCAAAGCCTTTCGTACTCTCCCAGGTTGTCCTATCTTTCGCAAAAGTAAACCCTGAAAGTTGACTTGCAATTTTGGGCAAGTCTGTAAAGAAAATCTTCTCAGGATCAAAAAGAAAGCCACCAGATGGACTCGTTCCAAGAATTGGGACGCTAAACAAAACGCTATCTGTATACGCATTAGCGACAGCATTTGCCTCAGGACTTCCACTCTTCGCAAAGAAACGAACATTCTTGCGGACAATCTGCAGTTTGTCAGCACGCTTCCGAAAAGTCCAAACCCAGTCGTCTCCGTCACCCCAGCTCATTCCACCGAGCAGGGAACGAGATCCAATACCCTGCGCGATTGATATCGTTATGAAAAATTCTTTCCCAAGAAGTTTATTGGGTACTTCAATAAAAAGCTTATCCTCTTTCTTATAGAGAGGGAGCAGTCCTTCGATCCGTTTTGAATCCTTTACCGCTTTTTCAAATGAACTTTGTGTGTTCGCTTTTGTTTCTTCAGCAGCCAGAGCTGTTCCTGCAAACAAACAACCCAATAAAACAAGGATCCCTCCACGGAAACCCCCAGCACACTGTAGGTTTTTCATACCAAAAGTCCGTTTCATAACAATTACGCAGCCTCTCAGAACGTGATGCACTACATGATCTCACCGACCCTAAAGGCTAGCATCGCCCTCGGTCTGACACCAATCGAACCTAGGAAAAGTTTTCAGGCAAATAAATCGTACTTAAACCCCGAACTGCAGCTGCAGAAGCTGCTTCTTTACATGAGTGACAGCCATCTCATCAGCCTCGATCGTTCGAGAAGAACAGATAAAAACAGGTGACTCTGTCTCCTCACGGCCGGGTTCTGACAGCCGCCCATGGCTTCCTTTCACGACTGTAGCATCTAACCCGATTACATCCATGAGATACCTAAAGCCCAGCTTTTTCTGCATGACTCTTTTGGCAATTCGTGCCTTTGGAAAAAACATCTTGCGGTCAAGAAACAACTCGACTGGGTCGTACCCGGGCTTACGATGAATGTCAACGGTTCTCGCGTAGTCTGGTGCAAAGATATCGTCCATCCAGAAGTAATACGTAAACCAGCAACCTGGTTCGGAAAGCACAACGAGATCTCCACTTCGTTTGTGATTCATACCGATCGCTTCCTGCTCTCCCTTATTGAAAACTCGATCGATCCCAGTTGTTTCCGCTAAAAGAAATTTAACGCGAGCGACGTCGTCCTGCTCTCGTATATACACATGTGCAATTTGATGATCCGCCACTGCGAAGGCTCTTGATGCACCACCATCAAGTGTTTCCCAGCCAGTGGATTCCTGACGCACCTTTAAAAGATCATGCTGTCGAAGAACTCGGTTGATATGCACCGGAGTATCCACGGCTGTGATCGCATACTCAGACAGCACAACAACATCCGCTCCCTGCTCTTTTGCTGAAGCAATCACCTTTCCAGCCTCTGCATCGACAGCAACAATGTCTTCAGAGATTTTTGGGTCGGAAGGGCCCAAACGCTGCAGGTTGTAGTCCAAATGTGGCAAGTATACAAGCGTAAGAGATGGCCGATGCTTTCCAATAACAGCAGTAGAGGCGTCCGCAATCCATGCTGTACTCGTGATGTCGGCGCCAGGCCCCCAGAACTTAAGTAGCGGGAAATTTCCAAGGCGTTTTTGTAATTCATCTTTTAGCGTTGCTGGATGGCTGTATGTATCAAAAATTTTCCGCCCATCTGCTGGGTATGTCGGCCTTGGTGTCACTGAATAGTCAACATCTGCATACATGTTGTACCACCAGAACATCTTGGCGGTGGTGTACGCCGGGTCAATTCGTCGAGCAGCCTCATACAGACGCTCACCATGAACAAGTCGATTGGATTGTTTCCAGAAAAATACTTCAGCCAATTCGCGGTCATACCACCCATTTCCTACAATGCCATGCTCGCGCGGAGGCAACCCGGTAAGAAGGCTCGACTGAACAGAACAAGTCACAGCAGGAAATACGGTCTGCATTGGCCTCGCGAACCCTTCTGCGGCCAACGCCGAAATATGCGGCGTATCACGGCCCAACATACCATGGGTCAGCCCAACAACATTGATAACTACCAGAGGCTTTGTTGTATTCATCTTAGACAGGATACCAACATGGCCTCCTGATCGTGAACCGCTTGGCCAACTTTGCTACTCTACAGATAAAACTCTGGGGTAGCACTCACTGGAACTTGCACAATGCACCAGCCTGGGTACAGAACAGCTCAATTACCGATCGATCGAATAAGACGAATTGCCGGTTACTTTTTCGAGGGCACTCAGCCAAGAGTGCTCATGCCAACACTGGCGGAAGCTGGGTTCAGTGGCTCGACAACATGTATCTTCACGCATCAAGACACCGAACATAAATATGTCTTAAAGCAACTGCCCCATCATCTTTCAATGGAGCAGATTCTTTGGACCCAAGGCTTAGCAACGTTTACCCGCAACCACGGTTTCTCACTGCTACCAGTGGCCGTTCCACATCATCATATAAATGGTTTGGTATCGGCTGCCACTCCAAAGATCGCGGTGCATACTGACGGGACACTGTGGCAGTGTCTTAAGTTCATTGATGGAAAACCATGCAAAAAACCACACAGCACTCATACCATGCTCGGTGCCGAAGCCCTTGCCGCATTTCATAAGGTAGCGAGCGCGTTTCAAAAGCCTCGATGGCGATCCCTCTGTGGTTGGCAACGCCGACGCAAACAACTTTGCTCAATGCTTGCATCACGACCATGTCCACCAGACAAAAATACATTTGATACTTCCCTGCCCAGTGAGTTGTTCGCACTCTATACGCAATTTATCCAGCTCGTTTACGCACCCGAAACCATCGTGATTATCAGAAACGCACTGAAACAAAAGATGACTGCTGCTCACCAACCAACCCTGAAAGACTGCTGGTGGCCTCATCTTCTTTTCTCGAATTCAGACAATCACCTGTCAGGTATCATCGACATCGATGCAGCCGGTTGGGATGACCCGGCTGTTGATATGGCTCGGCTCCTTGGCTCATGGCAACTTGAAAACCCAAAATCGCACGGGAACCTTATTGACATCTGGCCCGAAGCGTTCCAGAAGTACAGAGACATGGTGGAGCCTGGGGCAGACTTTCCTTTCCGGGTCCAGATACTCCACGACACGAGCATAATCTGTGGCATGGATCGCTGGTTCAGCTGGATTTTTAGAGAAAAACGAGAGTTTCCTAACATGAGCCTGGTTCTGCAGCGCATAACAACCCTGCTTCATGCCGCCCCGGCTGCACTCCGCCGTCTTGAGCACTCCCACAACACCTACCAATAGAAATTGACGTGATTGATTTGGCAAAGATACACTCGCGTGCCCAAAGAGATAACCATGCCCACCACGTAACCCCACGACGGAACACCTTCCTTACAAACATTCTGCGTCACGATGAGCCATCGCTCCAAATGACGTTTTATTGCCGACCAGGTAGTATCACTTGTTTCCAATCACCTACAAAAAGTAGCTTTCCTTGTACTCCGCAAAATTCCACATGAAGCATCTCGGTTCAATCGCGTTGTGCTTTGCAATAGCCTTTCAATCTTCTGCCGTTCGGGCGGAACCCGTCGACTCACCGTCGAATACGCTCTTCGCAGACCCGTTAGGTAGTTTAGGCACAACAGCGTCGGAACCGGTGACAGTTTCCGCGACG
Source organism: Pirellulales bacterium (assembly GCA_039831725.1). Taxonomy (GTDB): domain Bacteria; phylum Planctomycetota; class Planctomycetia; order Pirellulales; family UBA1268; genus UBA1268. Next base: position 1,464 of record JBDOMQ010000268.1, on the reverse strand, counting down.
ATCGAAGCGAAGGCAGACACAAAGGTTCTTTCTGTCATTGCCGTACTCGGACCAGGCTGGCACCTGTATTCTCTCGATCAACAAGCGGGGGGACCAAAACCAACAAAAATATCTGTCGATCCTTCATCGGCCTTTCTACCATCCTCATCTTTTACTGCGAATCCGCCACCTTCAAAGAAAACCATCGACGGGGTGCCCGGATGGGAGGGCTTGGTTGTCGAAGAACACACTGGAAAGGTTACCTGGACAGTACCGCTTAAAAAGAACAATCAGGCTGCTGGCACAGCGGTCACGGGAAATGTAAGCCTCCAGCTATGTAAGGAAAATGCCTGCACTCCACCGCAGACAATTGCCTTCGCAGCGGCCCTTCAAGACACAGCGCAAGAAACTACACCGCCCGGAATCAGACACCTTCCAGAGCGTGGGCATCTTGCCATCAACGGTTCTGTTGGATCACTTACAGAAGGCACTAACGGCTGTTTATTTTGGCCAATCCGTGTTGAATTGATACCAGAGACGGGCTGGCATCTTTATGCGCCAAAGAGCGATGCGACAACTGAGGTCGGCCAGGGAAAGCCTTCCATCGTGTCGCTTGTGCCGAATGCCAAAATTGAGGTCTGCGGTATTCTCGCTGATGAACCACACCTCGTCAGCGAACCAGAACTACGCGCGTCTGGGGCTGTAGAGGGACCGATTGTGTTTACGGTGCACGTAGAGCCGCTAAAAAACAAATCCTCCGACGAATCGACGGAGGACCATCAACTTGATGTCATCATTGGCTATCAAACGTGTAGTGATATTACGTGTGATCCTCCGTGGGCAAGCCGCCTCCGCATTACTTTCCCGAAGAATGGTACCGACACACCGACCCTCGCCTTCTCGGATAGTCGCTATGGCGAGGCATCGCAGAAGCCTGCGATTGTCACACTCCCATCAACGGCAGAGCCACACGCGGCGGCTGTTGCTTCCTCTGACTTAATTCCCTCGGACTCCCAACAAGGGCTTTCTCTGCCACTTGCGTTGCTTGCAGGTGTGCTTGGCGGACTCATTCTTAATCTTATGCCGTGCGTGTTGCCTGTTCTTGGGCTCAAACTCATGTCATTTGCGCAACAATCCGGGCGAGCACGGAAAGAAATTTTCCAACTCAACCTTTGGTATTGCGCAGGGCTGTACGCAGTCTTCTTCGTTCTAGCGACAGCGAGCGTCGCTGCCAACCTCGGCCTTGCTGGAAACAACCTCGCCTGGGGCGAGCAGTTCACCTCAGCAGGCTTCAACATAACAATGGCGGCTATTGTATTCAGCTTTGCTTTGTCGTTCCTAGGAGTATGGGAGCTACCAATACCAGGGTTTATAGGAACGACTGCGGGTAAAGTGCAAAGCCAAGAGGGCCCCGCAGGGTCTTTTCTGAAAGGAGTACTGAGCACGATACTGGCCACGCCCTGCAGTGGGCCATTTCTAGGGCCA
>JBDOMQ010000178.1:0-11371 GCA_039831725.1 Pirellulales bacterium | reverse complement strand
CATAAGCCTCGGGTGAGCTATAAGGAAACGCTTGCAAAATCTGTGCAAGTGCAGGGCGAATCCAATCGTCAGGTGGCTGGACAGACGCTTGAGGCCATGGTCGCACTCGCTGCTGAACCGACAGGCGAACAGTCTGGCGTGACTGTCGAGCAGGGCTGGTTTCCTGAGTCGGAGCAGCTTGCGGAAGTTGCCCGGATCATGACGGAGTCTGTGCGAGAAAGTGCTGAAAGAGGGGGCCTGAAAGGGTGTCCGCTCTGGGGCGTGCGGATTGTAGTGCGTGAAACGTCCGTTCCTGAGCCACTCCCGACAGATGTCGCAATTCGAATCGCTGCTGCAGATGGCATTGAACGGATGCTTGAAACGGCTGGGACAGTCCTTTTGGAGCCTGTCATGCGAATTGAGGTCAGCGTGCCAGAGGAGCATTTGGGTGACGTAATAAATGATTTGCAGCAGCGTCGGGCAATAATTACAGCCACTGAAATTCGGAGTGGCATGAACGTTCTGACGGCCGAAGCCCCACTTGCCGGGATGTTTGGTTACTCAGCGGCCGTTCGGAGTGTGAGTCAGGGCAGGGCAAGCTTCACGATGGCACCGTTGAAGTACGGACCTGCATCCGCGGAAACTGCTGAGTCGTTTGTCTGATCAGATGTACCGGAGTGGCACAGAATACTCCGAAAAACAGCCTGGCGTGTTGACATCTCTACCCGACGGTCTTACATTTCGAGGTTCTGCCATAGACGGCTCCCGGTTCTTCATTGGGCTCGGCCGAGGTGGAGTTTGCCGTTTCGACGGCTTTTTTTAGTCTTGGCGACGGTCCTGTCGACGTCACTCACTCACATTCTTGTGAGCAATAGGGTGGCCTCGTAGAGCAGTTGTCATGACAGTGTTCAGAGAAAGTGGAATTGGAGTTTTGCCGTGGCTGCGCCGACGCAGGAAATAATTCGCATTCGTATGGAAGCGTACGACCATGCTGTACTCGACCAAAGTGCAGCCGAGATCGTTGATACGGCTAAGCGGACAAACTCAGAGGTGCACGGACCAATCCCACTCCCAACACGAATTGAACGGTACACGGTGCTTTCGGGCCCGCATGTCGATAAGAAAGCCCGCCAACAGTATGAGATTAGAACGCATAAGCGGGTTGTGGATATTGTTCAGGCCACGGCTAAGACAATTGAGGCTCTTAACAAACTGAGTCTCCCAGCTGGTGTAGATATTAAAATTAAGGCCTCGTCGGCATAATTTGTCGAGGTTGGAAAATGAAAGTGAAGCCTGCGGGTTTCAAGGGTAAAGAATACGCAAACTAGGAGCGCATAGTTCATGCTTGGAAGGCTTTGCGGGTAAGGGTCGAAGGGAACGACTTCTCCCGCAGCTACGAGGCTTCAGGTGTGACGGTAAATGCTTTGGCGGCTTCGGCTGACAAAGCATTCATTAGCGAAAAAATATGGCTGCAGAAGATCAAAAAGACAAAACGCCTGAAAGCCAGTCGGAAAGCGACGCATCTGCTGCGGCGGGTGAGCCTGTAGAGATGGAGCGAAAAGGTCTTTTGGGTCGCAAGGTTGGGATGACCCAAATCTTTGATGACGATGGGACGGTAGTTCCAGTGACTGTTATTGAGGCTGGTCCCTGCACGGTGCTCTTATCCCGCTCTGCTGGTCGAGATGGTTACGATGCCATACAGGTTGGCTACAGAGACAAGCCTCGTCGTTTAGCAAGTCGTTCTGTGCGTGGTCAGGTCGTCAAACTTGATAGCAAGCGTGCGAAAAAACGAAGTCATGCCGGGATCGAAATGGTGGCCAAGGCGGACTGTGAACCACAGCGGTTTGTAAGAGAGTTTCGTGGTGAAACTAAGGCTCAGGTAGGTCAGAAAATTACAGTTGCGGTATTTGAAGGGTGTGATGCCGTTGATGTCATCGGCGTGTCCAAGGGTCGGGGAACGGCCGGTGTCATGAAGCGTCATGGCTTTAGCGGGCAGCGAGCAAGTCACGGTGTGAAGAAAGTTCATCGGCATCAGGGTGGTACCGGAATGTGTCAGTCACCTGGTCGTCTCTTCAAGGGCAAGAAGATGGCTGGGCGCTTCGGGAATGAGCGGTCCACGATGAGAAATCTTCGTCTCGTGGATGTCGACAACGATCGAAATCTGCTGGTGGTGCGTGGCGCGGTGCCTGGGCCAAACGGTGGTTATGTCGTCGTGAGGCAAACCAACAAAGTAAAGCGTTCGGGTGGAGTTGGAACGCCTACTTCGAAGAAGAAGGGTGCAAAATGAACCTCACTGTCTATAACGCAGCCGGAAAACAGGTTGGCAAGTACGAGATCGACCCGTCAGAGTTGTCTCCGAAAATCAATAAGCAACTATTGCACGACGCAGTTGTGATGTATCAGGCCAACCTAAGACAAGGTACATTTCGTACCAAAAGTCGTGGAGAGGTTTCTGGTACAACAAAAAAAATGTATCGCCAGAAGGGTACCGGAAACGCCCGTGCCGGTTCGAAAAGAAGCGGTGTTCGTCGTGGTGGTGGGCATATATTTGCAAAGCGTCCGCGAGATTTTAGCTGGAGGATGCCGCGGAAGGCACTTCAGTCAGCGACTCGAATGGCATTAGCGGCTCGTCTCGCAGACGAAGAAGTGACGCTCGTTGAGAGTTTGGATTTCGACACTCCCAAAACGAGTTCAATGGTGGCGACACTCAATTCATTGGGTATGGCTGGCAAAACAGTCTTGGTTTCTTCGGATGCCCATGACGGTAATCTGTGGAAGAGTGCACGCAATATTCAGGGTGTTACGGTTTCACCGGTTGCTGAACTGAATGCTTTGTCAATCCTCCAGCCACGAGCGATTGTGATGACTACTGCAGCAATTGACGCGTTTCGGGAAGAGACCAAACGACTTCGTGAGACCAGCCGAACAAGGTCCGCTCGCAAGCAAGGCGGCCGCAAGAGTGCGAATGCTTCTGCTCGGAGCCGCTCGGCGTCTCAAGGTCAGCAAGAAGGAGAAGCGTAAGTCATGGCAGTCCCAGTCCCTCCAGCACCAAAGCTCAATCCCAATCTCGCGCCCCATCAGGTCATTGTTCGGCCGTTGGTGACGGAGAAGGGAATGCATCGTGCAAATCGTAACAATGCGTATGCGTTTGAAGTCGCGACGGCCGCAAGCAAGGCAGATATCCGCCACGCGATTGAAGAATTGTTTCAGGTGCGAGTTAGTAAGGTGGCAGTGCAGAATCGGCTTGGGAAGATGCGTCGCAGTCGGATGCGACGAGGAAGCACGAAGCCATGGAAGAAAGCAATAGTGACGCTCAATGCAGAGGACAAGATTACGCTCTTCTAAATTTTGCCAAAACGATTTTGTGTAACGATTGAAAAAAGAACACAGCGACGGAAAGTATTGACCAATGGGAATTCGAATCTACAAACCGACAAGTGCCGGACGCCGTACCGCGAGCGTGTCGGATTTTGCTGAATTGACCCCTGGTGCTGATGCTCCGAAGAATTTGCGGGTACGAAAGAAAAAAACTGGTGGCCGGAACAACCAAGGAAAAATTACATCGCGTCATCGTGGTGGCGGCCACATGCAGCATTACCGTCTCATTGATTTTCGCCGAAATAAAGATGGTATTCCTGGTAAGGTCCATTCTGTTCAATACGACCCAAATCGAACGTGCCGGATAGCCCTCATTCACTATGTTGATGGTGAAAAACGTTTCATTTTATCCCCTGACGGGCTTGAGGTTGGCGGTACGGTTGTGAGTGGTGCGGATGCAAGTCCGGAAGTTGGCAATTCACTGCCTTTAACTGCAATTCCTCTGAGTACCACAATTCATAACATTGAACTTCAACCTGGCCGCGGTGGTCGGCTTTGCAGGTCGGCTGGAACATCAGCGACGCTTATGGCTCGCGAAGCCGGTTGGGCTCAGATTTCCCTGCCGTCCGGTGAAATCCGTCGTGTTCCAGCGGCTTGCCGTGCAACTGTTGGGGCTATTGGGAACTCAGAGCATATGAATGTTCGGCTCGGAAAAGCTGGCCGAAGTCGTTGGCTTGGCAGGCGTCCCCATGTTCGTGGCACGGCGATGAATCCAATTGATCATCCGCACGGCGGTGGTGAAGGAAGAACAAAAGGTGGTCGTCATCCTGTAAGCCCCACAGGTAAGAGTGCAAAAGGCGGTGGAACGAGGAAGCCTCGGAAGCCATCGGGTGCATCAATTATTCGTCGACGGAAGAGTAAGCGATATGGGCAGATTCGGGTGAAGTAGAAGAGATAAAGAGATTTTCAGGAACAGGCTAAAAAAGCAAAAACACTTACGTGTGAATTAGGCAACTGGAAGGTAGTTCATGGGACGCAGTTCGAAAAAAGGACCATTTGTTGATCCTCGGCTTTATGAAAAAGTCGAGAAGCAACTGTCTGGTGGAGATCGTGATCCGATCAAGACATGGGCACGTGCTTGTACGATTGTGCCCGAATTTATTGGGCTCACCTTCATGGTTCATAATGGCAAGCAGCACCTGAAGGTGTTTGTGACAGAAGACATGGTCGGTCACAAGCTTGGAGAGTTTGCACCCAGCCGCACCTTCCGAGGTCATGGCGGGAAGGGAAAGTAAATCGAGGTATTCAATGGCCTATACAGCAACGCACAAATATGCCCGGATCAGTGCCCGTAAGGTGCGGCATCTTGCCAGCCTTGTTCGTGGCAAGTTTGCAGACGAGGCATTGGATATCCTTCGATTCCAGCCACACCGTGGTGCTCGGATGTTGGAGAAAGTTATCAAAAGTGCACTTGGGAATGCTGAACATCAGCAGGCTCCCGGAGTTGATGATCTTGTCGTGGTTGATGCGCGAATTGATGGTGGTCCGATGTTTAAGCGGTATCAACCAAGAGCTCGTGGCATGGCCTACGAAATCAAGAAAAGGATGTCACACATTAAGGTTTCACTGGACACGGTCGCTGTGGCAAGTGCCGACGGCAGCCAAACTTCCGGTGAGGCTGCAACTGAGGAATAGCCGCGGTCGCTGACGGGTCGCTCGGAAAACACAAAAGGGAAAAGCAAATGGGTCAAAAAGTAAATCCAACTGGATTCCGCACCGGCATTACTGAGCCGTGGAAGAGTCGTTGGTATGCGCCCAAAAAAGAATTTCGCGGGTTGCTGCTGGAAGACTTTAAAGTTCGTCGCTTTATGAAAAAGAAGTATCGCTCAGCAGCTATCGCGAAGGTGGAGATCGAGCGAACGCGGGACGAGGTGAAGGTCATTCTCCATTCTGCTCGCCCAGGTGTGATCATCGGTCGAAAGGGCCAAGAGGTTGATCGCTTGCAGGATGAGTTGCAGGCACTGCTCGGCCGAAGAGTCAATCTTAAGGTCGAAGAGATTACGCGGCCCGAAATTCAGGCACAACTTGTCGCGGAAGATATTGCAGATCAGCTGATGAAGCGGGCTGCCTTTCGAAGGACATTGAAACGAACAATTGAATCCACAATGGATGCTGGCGCGAAAGGCGTCAAAATCCAGTTGGCTGGCAGACTAGGTGGAGCTGAAATGTCGCGATGCGAGAAGAGCATTGCGGGGTCGATGCCACTGTCAACGTTACGAGCAAAGATAGATTACGGGTTTTGTGAAGCACCAACAGCACAGGGACACATCGGTGTTCAGGTGTGGGTGAACCAAGGGATGTACGAGGAGAACGGCGATGCCGCTGATGCCCAAGAGGGTCAAACACCGAAAAAGCCAAAGAGGTCGTATAAGAGGTGAGGCGACTCGTGGAAATAGGGTCATTTTCGGCGAATTCGGCCTCCAAGCCGAGCAGCCGGGATGGCTTCCTGCTGCCACGATTGAGGCCGGCCGAATTGCCGCCCAGCAGTATCTGCGGGGCGGTGGACGACTGTATATCCGCGTGTTTCCGCACAAATCGATTACCTCGATCCCGTTGGAAACCCGTATGGGTAAAGGGAAAGGCGAACCTGATTTCTGGGCTGCGGTTATACGTCCCGGAACGGTTCTCTTTGAGATTGGTGGTGTGACTGAAGATGTTGCAAAGGTGTGCTTCGCACGTCTTGCTCACAAGATGCCAGTACGAGTGCGAATGGTCAAAAAGAGGACAATGTAGTTCAGGAGATTCTGAGTTCGGCATGTCCAAGAAATCCGACGGTCTCATGTTCAGAAAAGAAATTAAGCGATGACGAAGGCAACAGAATTACGAGAAATGAGTGACGAGCAGATTCGGCTTGTCTGGAAAGATGCGGCTGAATCCCTGTTCCGTCTACGGATTCAGTCTCAGACGGAAAAGCTGGCGGCTCCGTCTGAAATGCGAAAACAGAGGAAGCTTATTGCTCGTTGCCAAACGGTTTTGGGAGAGCGGAATCGGGAAACTGGCGTTTCCAGTGAAGCCGCAAGTGCGGAAAGTGATTCAACTTCCAAGGTGGGTAATAAGTAGAAGTAAGTTTGACAGAAGGCAGAAAATCACATCAGTGGTTTAAACGAAAAAAACAAAAACGTAATCAGCGGTACAAGCCCGCTAGGACAAATAGGTATGCCAAAAAAAGTTGAAACAGGCACTGTAACAAGTGCTGCAGCGAGTAAAACGCGACGCGTTGAGATTCCTCGTATTATTCGCCATCCCAAATATGGTCGAATTTTGCACAGCCGAACGGTCTGTCATGTGCATGACGAGGCGGGAGAGTCTGCGCCTGGTGATCTTGTTGAGATCATCGAGTGTCCTCCGCGAAGCAAAACAAAACGTTGGGAATTGGTTCGGGTTGTCGCAAAGAGCACGGCAGTGGACTTGGCAGCATTGCGGTCTGGAGCGAGGGCTACTGAGATGCGTGAGGCATCGGTTCGTGACGAAGAAGCAAAGGCAACAGGTCGGACGAGTGAGGCGACTGCAGGTGGTGCAGGTGATGAAGAGGGAGCTGACGGATGATTCAGATGCAGTCGCGGCTTATAGTCGCTGATAACACAGGTGCAAAAGAAGTTATGTGCTTTAAGGTGCTCGGTGGTAGCAAAAAGCGAACCGCTGGTCTTGGAGATGTAATTGTTTGTAGTGTGAAAAGTGTTATTCCTGGAAGTGATGTCAAAAAGAAGGCGGTTGTGAAAGCGGTTATTGTCCGTTGTAAGAGTCCGACTCGTCGGACTGATGGGAGTTACGTACGGTTTGATTCAAATGCTTGCGTGATTGTAGATAGCGATAAAAATCCTAGGGGTACTCGAATTTTTGGTGCTGTAGCCCGTGAGTTGCGAGACCGTAATTTCATGAAAATTGTGAGTCTTGCAAGTGAGGTGATTTGATGTTGATTCGGACAGGTGACACAGTTGAAGTTCAATCGGGTAACTCTCGCGGCACGCGTGCAAGAGTTCTTTCGGTTGATTCTGCGAGCGGCAAGCTTGTCGTTGAAGGAGTCAATCGAGTCTATCGCCATATAAAGAGAAGTCAGAAGAACCCCCAAGGGGGTCGGCTTAGTAAAGAGATGCCGATCGATGCGTCAAACGTGCTTTTCTTTTGTGCGGATTGCGGGAAAGCATCACGGCTCGGTGTTTCTTTGGCGGATGGATCAAAAAAACGGGTCTGTCGGAAGTGTGGCAGTGAGCAAGGAGAGGTCGGTCGTTCCAGAGTTGGTTGAAAGTGACCGAAGTTGTTGTTGAAAAGTAGGTAGTTTTGGGCCCGGTCAAAACAGGCAGTGCAAAAGATTTTCGGATAGGTTGAATTAAGGGAAACGGAAATGGCAAAAAAGTCAAAGTCTGCAAAAGATTCTGGTAGTGAGTCTGCCTCGGGAACACCCAGGTTGCAGGAACTTTATAATGTGACAGTCCGTCCAGCACTTGCAGAAGAGCTTTCCAAGAAGAACCCTCACGCAATTCCACAGATCGAGAAGATTGTGATCAACATGGGCGTTGGGACGGCTGTTACGGAGAAAAAACATCTTGAAGAAGCTATGGCTGCGCTTAGTCAAATAGCGGGACAAAAGCCTGTGGCAACGTTGTCACGAAAGGCGGTCTCTGGGTTTAAGTTGCGAGAGGATTTGCCGATTGGATGCAAAGTAACGCTGAGGGGACGGAGAATGTACGAATTTCTCGATCGTCTTATCGCGCTGGCTTTGCCACGTGTTCGAGATTTCCGCGGGCTGTCAGCGACTTCGTTCGATGGTTGCGGTAATTACAGTCTCGGCCTATCCGAGCAGATGGTTTTTCCGGAAATTAATCCGGACAAGTTCACTCGCCCACAGGGAATGAATATTACTCTAGTGACGACTGCTCACTGTGATGACGACGCCCGAGTTCTCTTGCGAGCAATGGGGCTTCCGATGAAGAAAACCGAGGATGAAGGAGGAACTGCGGCGTAGCAGTTCTGCAAATAACCTAATGCCGTCAGTACGTAGTAGTGACGGTTGGCAAAGATTATGGCAAGTAAATCCAAAATTGCCGCTGCAGAGCGGCCACCAAAATTTTCGACCCGAACTATTCGTCGTTGCATGCTGTGTGGCAGGCCTCGAGCGGTTTACCGCAAGTTTGGAATCTGTCGCATTTGTTTCCGGAAGTTGGCTGATCAGGGCAACATTCCGGGTGTTCGAAAGGCCAGTTGGTAGGAACGAAAATCATATGATGACCGACCCGATAGCCGACATGCTCACTCGTATCCGAAACGCTGTTCGTGTTGAACGGCCAACGGTAGACGTGCCCTTTTCGAAGGTGAAGCGTGGCCTGGCAGATGTATTAAAAAAAGAAGGATTCATTTGGGATTGGCGCGAAGTTGAATCTACGCCGGCTCCGATGCTTCAGCTCGAATTGAAATATGGGCCGAATGGTGAGCGGTTAATCCGTCATATCAAGAGGATTAGTACGCCAGGCCGGCGCGTCTACAGCAGGTCGGCTCGTCTACGGCCTATCCTTAATGGGCTTGGCATATCGATTCTCTCCACCTCGAGTGGTGTCGTGAGTGATAGAGAGGCTCGGCAGAGAAAACTTGGTGGTGAAGTTTTGTGTGAACTGTGGTGAGTTTTGAGAAAGCAATTGTAAGTCAGGTATCGATGCACTCAGTCTGTTGGTTATGACTGAGCAGAGAGAAAGGTTTCCAGCATGTCACGAATAGGTAAAGCGCCCGTTGCCATCCCTCAAGGTGTCAACGTGAAGATCGACAGCCGTTTAGTATCGGTTGAAGGTCCACTTGGCAAGTTGGAGCATGAGCATCACCCTGCAGTAAGTGTGGATGTAGACGACGCCGCTGCACTCATCCGCGTCTCGAGAGATGACGATGCAAAGTTGTCGAGATCACTGCACGGACTCACTCGATCACTCGTGAATAACATGGTTGAGGGAGTCACGAAGGGTTACGAGAAACGACTCGAAATTGTTGGAGTCGGCTATCTTGCAGTTTTGCAAAAGGATGTCCTGCAATTACGGGTTGGTTTTGCAAACGAACTTCATGTGCCTGTCCCGAAGGGCTTGAATGTTACATGCCCTGATCAGACTCATATCAATATAAAAGGCATCGACAAGCAGTTGGTCGGGCAGTTTGCTGCAGAGGTTCGTTCGCTTCGGAAGCCGGAACCGTATAAAGGAAAAGGAATCCGTTACGAAAATGAACAAGTTCGTCGCAAGGCAGGTAAGGCAGTCACGAAATAACGCAAGGTGCCCAAAGCGGCTGATAGCGTACTAACGAGGAGAAATTGAAATGGATCATGCGAAATCAATACTGCGACAGCGAACGCGCCGTCGCAATCGCGTTCGCAAGCCGCTTCGAGGTACATCGGAACGGCCACGGCTATCTGTGCGTCGTAGTCACAAACACATTTATGCTCAAGTAATTGATGACGCATCTGGCAAAACGGTTGTTGCGGCAGCTACAGTTGAGCCGCAACTTAAGTCAGATGTTGCTTTTGGTGGTAATCGCAGCGCTGCGGTTGCCATTGGTAAGGCTGTTGCTGAACGGGCGAAAGCAGCAGGGGTATCACGAGTCTGTTTTGATCGTGGTTCGTGTCGGTATCACGGTCGTGTTGCAGCGTTGGCTGATGCTGCACGTGAAGCAGGACTAGAATTCTAAGCGAAATTTTCAGGAGATTAAGCGTGGCAGCAAACACATCAGGTGGACGGGAATCCCGAGCAGGTGGCGAATTCACTGAAAGAGTGGTGAAAGTTCGTCGATGTGCGACTGTCGTTAAAGGCGGTCGGCGTTTTAGCTTTGCTGGACTTGTTGTTGTTGGGAATGGGAAGGGTAAGGTTGGCTGCGGATATGGAAAGGCAAACGAAGTGCCTCCTGCAGTAGAAAAGGGCATTAAGGATGGCATGAAAAACTTGGTCGAAGTGCCTTTGGTGTCCGGAACGATCCCACACCGCGTTGAGGGATGGAGCGGAACATCAAAAATTATTCTATTACCTGCCAGTCCTGGTACGGGAATTATCGCTGGTGCTGCGGTGCGTGCCGTTTGTGAATCAGCGGGTATCCAGGATGTGCTGACAAAATCTCACGGTTCAGTGAATCCGCTGAACCTTGTAAAAGCCACGATTAATGGCCTGAAGCAATTGCGAACGCTAGAAGATGTAGAGCGGCTACGAGGAGTTGCTCTCTCGGAAAATTCATAAGACGAATGTGAACTCGTTCACTTAAAGAAGAATTGATTAAGTAGGTATCTCCATGAGACTCAATGACATTAATAAAAGCGTTCACAAAAACCGTAAACGTTTGCGAGTAGGTCGCGGGCCCGGATCCGGTCACGGCAAGACATCAGGCCGAGGACATAAGGGGCAGGGGCAGCTTGCTGGTTGGAGCGCTCCTTCAATTTTTGAGGGTGGACGTAGTCCGATTATACGACGAGTACCGAAACGTGGCTTCAACAACCGCCATGGCAGGATAGTCAAAAGTATCAACGTGTCTGATCTCGAGTCAGCATTTGAGGCAGGTGCAGATGTAACACCTGAACTACTTCGTACTTCCGGTGTTGCGAAGGGTATTTGGCACGAATTAAAGATTCTGGGTGATGGAAAGCTTTCAAAGTCGTTGTCGGTTTCAGCACACCGGTTCAGCAAGCAGGCACGTGAGAAAATCTTGGCGGCTGGAGGCAGTGTGAGTGAGGTGCCCGGCCCAGCCGCTCTCGTGAAGGGGCAAAAGAAGGTTCGGAACGAGGAGCAATCAGCATCGCCATAGACGAGTGTTTCAGGGTAGATTAGGGATCATGAGGCAGTGCGTGTCTGGGCCTATCGAGATTTGAATTTCCCCAAATGGATCTTGGCCTTTGAAGGCCAGTTACTAATTTTTCAACGCATTCGAAATGCTGAAGGAACAGCCGAAGTTTTTCGGAAAAAAGACAGGGAGTCGCTGACGTGTTCGAGAAGATTAGAATCATTTTTACGATTCCAGAGTTACGTCAAAAGATCTTACTGACTCTTGGACTACTTGC
>JBDOMQ010000283.1:0-11392 GCA_039831725.1 Pirellulales bacterium | reverse complement strand
CACCTGCACGTCGGTCGTGGGATCACCTTCTTCGAGAATTTTCTCTACAAGGCCCGCAACGTCGTGCCGAGCGGTGAAGCTGTTGCCAAGAAAAAGAACGTTGAGCTTTTTTGCAGGTTTTTCAGCGAACGCCGGGATGGCGAGAGCGTTGAAACTCAGGGCAAGGGCAATGAGAACAGAAACCTTCATCCTAACCTCGCCTTCTTGGGATCCTCGCTTTTTTGACTCTTTGACTTTTTCAGCCCATCGTGTGGATTGGACGGACTGTTGGGCTCGTGATGCGTCGGCACATGCTGACGGAGCCGGATGATGACCTCCTTGTAGCTTGGATCGCTTGCCAGGTTGGTATATTCGAACGGGTCGGTATCGTGGTCGTAGAGTTCCTCGGCACCATCAGCACGCCCGCCATACCACGTGTAACGATACCGTCCGTCAGTAACAGAGTGGTTCTTGCATTGATAGGTTGTCAGCGTCGGCTGATCCCACTCCATCGATGGATTCTTAAGCAACGTCGTGAAGCTACGCCCGTCGTTTTCCGAATTCGGCGGAAGACCGCAGAGCTCAATCAACGTTGGATACATATCAATCAAATTCACTACACCATCACACGTTGTGTTTGACGGCGTGACGCCAGGAACGTTCACGATAAAAGGCACGCGTGCCGATTCCTCCCATAGACCCGTTTTTCCGTAGTGCATTTTCTCGCTCAAGTGCCACCCATGGTCACCCCAGATCATGACAATGGTGTTGTCCGCGTACTGACTCTTTTCGAGTGAGTCAAACAGGACGCCCATACAATGGTCAACGTAACTGACACATGCGAGATAGGCACGGTTTGCCTGCTTGTGCATGTCGTTCCCATCAGCCACAAGGAACCGGGAAGTGGGCTTAAAAATTGGCTTCCCATCTTTTCGCACAATGTCGTCAAGATCGTCACGATTGAAGGGCGCGGCCTCGATCTCGTCTAATGGATAGAGATCAAAGAATTCTTGCGGAACATACCAAGAGAGGTGCGGTTTCGACAGGCCCACCGCCATGAAAAATGGTTTCCCATCGAAGTCACGTTCGAGTTGCTCCGCAGCCCATGCACATGTCGCGTAATCCTTGGTTTTTTCTGCGGGCCCTTTCACGGCCCCCCAGGTAAATGGAGTGCCGCCTGACTTGATGCCGGCCAACGTAGGCTTTTCTTCCCATAACGTTGGGCCGTTCGATCCCCTCGCTTTGACAAACTCATGAAACGCCCATTGCCCTTCATCCACGCCGTCAGGTGCATCAGGGTCGCCATGCTTGTGAAAAATCTTTCCGCGGCTAAGCGTGTGGTAACCATGGTCACCAAAATATTCTGGCAAGGTGACAAGGTCTTTTGCCTTCGGGGCCTGTTTCAAGTTTTGCCCGTTCCCGTACACGCCCGTATGCGTCGCGTGTTTTCCAGTCAGGATCGCTGAGCGTGTCGGGCCGCAGACGGTGGAAGGGCAGTAGGCCTTGTTCATGACCATCGCGTGATCCCTCGCGTAGCGGTCAAAGTTCGGTGTGATCGCCTGCGGGTTCCCACCCAGGCAACCGACCCAGTCGTTCAGGTCATCGATGGCAATGAACAGAACGTTGTAACGCGTGCTGTTGGTTTGCTCGGTAGTCGCAGCACGAGCATATGGAGCCGTCAACCCGCCAAGTATCAACAAATACATCCAACGATATCTGGTCATAAGTCTCCGCCTTATCCTTCGAATACAAGGGCACGATCACAGTAGGCATTGTGCACTCGTACGTGATGATCACCATCCCCGCTTAAGATCCTGCACAAATACAGCTTATGGAGAAAGCCATAAGCAATCCGAACAGGCTAGTTACTCAAGGCCATCCTATTACAAAAAAGGGCTCGCACCCCCTTTTGTCACGGCGGAATCTATGAAGATGAAAAATGATTTTTTAAAAGCAGTCAGCCGGTGAAAAACGCTGATTGCTCGATTTCGTACTATCGAACTCGACTAGGGGCAACGGAGCTGAAACAGAAAAAGGCCGCCGGAGTGTGTTCCGACGACCTTTATCAATTGAAGTACACCCCACTGGATTCGAACCAGTAACCTTCGGTTTCGTAGACCGATGCTCTATCCAATTGAGCTAGGGGTGCAGATTCTTCACACAACAATACACCGTTATTCCTTGTGGTCCAAGCGGAGTCTCAAGAACCCGTTTTCATCGACATCAAACTGCTCCTCGAGCACGTTCCAGCCGATCCCATCAGAGCCTTGGCTCATAGCCGATATGACCAAACTACTGTCTCCGTTCGGCTGAGGAGCCTCATCAGCCAAAGGCCCCAACCCCGCTGGCTTTCTCAGCGATGCGCGCGGCCACACAACAGCTCCGTTGACAACTCTCCCAACTGAATCACAGGCATATGTGTTTTCCTTGCTCACCGACCGCGATGGCGGCGTACTCATCGCAAGAAGACCACACCCAGGCGGAGCAAAGGCAACAACAGGCGTAACACCAAACATTGTCTCGAATGCTGAGAGTGTCTTCGCAACATGCTCAAATTCAGCCGCGGACCGAACAGGAACGATGATCACCTCGGGAAACGCCATGAGCTTCGGCGGCTCTCCGCGTGCGAAAGTAAGAATTTCATTGAGTTGCTGGTGCCGAGCGATCCATACTGTTACCCGACGTCGCTGGAACAACCGCACGAATTCATCAGCAGACACTGCTTCCTGGCAGGCTTCAACCGACACGGACAGTTGACGAGAATGGGCGTCAGCGAATACGTCATGCAGCGGATCATCTTTCTGAAGTGTGACAAGCAGACGATCAAATCGTCTTAGAACACAACACCCACTCAATGCTTCCGCAAAGGCCGCGTACGTGGCATCACACTTTGGATTGTGATGAAATCTATCAAACACCGCTCGAGCTGCTGTTTCCTGAAGCGCGAGACGAATAACTGAGGGGCTCTGCCCACTTGGAACAAGCGGCCCAAATCGCATGGTGATTCTTCGCCGCAATGGCCACGGCACTTTAAAGAAAAACCTGCCGCCAGAAAATGAAAAGATGCTCCCCCACAGACCATCGATAGCCAACGGTACAGCAGGGGCATCAACACGCTTGAGAATCCGTTCAAGCCCGCGCTTAAACCCAAGCACTTGCCCTGTCCTTGATATGCCTCCCTCGCAAAAAATTCCAATCAAATCTCCGTTGGCCAACCCGCTTTCAATTTCCTTCAGCGCCCGAGCAATCGATTTAGGATGAGGATCAAAAAGAATAAATTTCCATTGTGCTGCGAGTCTCTTCAGAAAGCGCCCATGAATATTTGGGCCGTAGACAACCATTCGCACCGGTCTTCGAGCCGCAAGGACCACCAGAAAACCATCGAGCCACGAGATATGGTTTCCAACGATAACAGCCGGCCCAGAGGCCGGAAGACTCTCAGACCCCTGAATACGAAACCGGTACACCAGACGCACCGTCCAGTCTACAAACAGACGCAGAGACGATCGAGGCGCTGAAAGTATTGCAGCAACCGTTGCAATGCCCGCAAGCAGTGCAAAGATCAGAAAGACTCCGCGGGCTGAGAAAAGTGGCTTCGCCAGTTCCTCAGCGCCAACGGGCATTCGCAGAACATAATACCCGAGGGACGAAGCCAACATGCCGGTGAACACCAGCAAATTCGTAGACGCCAATGTTGCCCCCAAACGATCAGGTGGGCTTTGTTCCTGAAGGTAGGCTTCAAGAGGAACATCAAACATGCCTGCGCCCACACCAAGAAGAAAAAGCCACAGGGCAGCTGTAATCAAACCAAATGAAAGCGACCCGTTCGGCTGAAAAATCTCATGGCCGGAAAAGGAGAGGGCAAGGCAGGCAACCGACATGATAATGCCACCGATTGGCACGATGCCAAGGTTCACTTGAGAATTTTCATCGATCCCTTGGCGAGATAAACGACCGGCGAGAAGGCTACCTCCCCCGATACCAACAACAAGCGCAAGCAGAAGAGGCGTGACCTCTCCCTGTGTGGTGGCTCCAGATTCAAACGCGTATTGGTCAACATTCAATTGCGCGACTGCAGCAATCCCCCAAAAAAATACGATTCCTGACGCGGCACCAATGAGCTCACGAACTCTGCACAGACCTCGCAAATCATCTATCGTTTTTGTGATTCCATTTCGAGGAAACACCGCCTGTGGATCTGCAGCTGGTACCTTTGGTAGCCGTAGAGAAAGAAGCCAGCCAACCGAGGCAATTGAAAAAAGTCCTACCGCTGCTGGCAACGCATATCCAAATGGAAGATCAATCATCCAGGAGGGTAGGGGACGGTCTGCATCGGGTTGCGGAGTAAGCCATGTGATATCGGCTAACCAATTACCTGCCGCCATGCCCACAAGTGTGGCAGCAAGTGAAACAAGTGCGAAAATCCCATTTGCTGAAGAAAGTTTTGCCGCAGGCACTGTCTCAGGAATCGTCCCAAGCAGGCTGGGGTTCAACAATGTTGTCTGCAGGCCAAAGAGACCAACTACTCCAAGCAACAACCAGAGCCCAAGAGGAATTCCACCCAACACAACACCGGACCCAGCACCCCATGCAATGGCAAGTGCGGCAACAATGCCAATAAGAATCTCGGCGAACTTCCAACTGATCACGACTGATCGCTTCGAGTATCGATCAGCCAGCCAGCCAGCCAGCCAGGCAAAGAGCACAAACGGTACGACATACACTGCCGTTCCAACTGCCAACACAGCGGCTGGAGCCGTCCCAACTGATGCCGCAGCTCGTTTTCCGAGTCCTATGACAATCCATCGGGCCATATTGTCATTCAGCACGGTGAGCGACCGAACCGCCAAAAGCGATACAAAACCAGATGTCGAATTAGACGTCTGGTGTTCGGATGGGGATTTTTTCACGTCCGAACCCCGCCTTGAGACAGTACGCAAGTGCTCGAATTGACCCTACGCACGCTGATTATTGACTTTTCGATGAGGTGATTGACGGCAGTCAAAAACAGGTTAAACCTAAACGACAGCGGGAACTTTACCGCCCGTTTGCGAACCTAGCAACCTCTAGCGTATTCTTTACCTAAATAAAGGTCAGTTGTCCCGCCATCGGAGTCTCTCACATGTCACATACCCACAATCTTCCCCACAAGCTCATACAACGACTTCCGCTCATTATCGGGGGTTTTGTCGCTAGCGTGGTACTTGCTGGTTCAGGGTATGCTCAACAGGTAGTCTACTACTCACCCGTTGTGGCTCAGCCAGCACCCTACGTCAGTCAATACACTCCTTCCGGCACATATTCGGCCGTGACAGCGTATTCGGCTCCGGTTGCAGCTGTTCCGACCAGTTCTGTCGCGGTGACGAGCTACTATGCTCCAGCAACAACGGCGTACTACGCTCCGGCTGCGACTACGTCGTACTATGCCCCAACAACTGCATATTACGCACCAACAAGCGCATATTATGCCCCAACAACTGCATATTACGCACCGACTGCATACGTTTCTCCATATTATTACCGCAGGGGCCTCTTCGGCCGCTATCGCCCTGCACGTGGAGTGGCCTATCCGGCTTACTATCCAGCGTACTAATCGATAATTTCACCAAAGCGAATCAAACTTTTTGAATTCGCTATGCCGTGATTCTTGACCGTCTCTTCGGGCGATCTATAGTGGGGCGAGTATGCAAATGCCTTTTTTGCTAGGGCAGGCGACACAAAGTCCTATTGAAACCGGAATATATGACACGATCAGTCACAATTGTTGGTGCCGGCCCAGGCGGCCTTGCCTCGGCAATGTTGTTGGCACGAGCAGGGCTTCGAGTTCGAGTCCTCGAAAGGCTTGATACTCCTGGAGGAAGAACCAGTTCGCTTGAAAGCGGGACCGGCTTTCGTTTCGACCTTGGGCCTACGTTTTTTCTCTATCCACGTGTTCTGGCAGACATATTTTCTGCGTGCGGGTATGACCTCAATAGCGAAGTTGAAATGGTCAAACTCGATCCACAGTATCGTCTTATTTTTGGATCTGGTGGTGATCTTCTGGCAACGCCAGATCTCGCGAGAATGGAAGATGCCGTCGCCCGTCTTTCACCCAATGATCGCGGGGCATTCACTCGTTTCATGACTGAGACGCGAGAAAAATTTGTTCGCTTTGCGCCGTTCTTAGAACAACCTTTTGAACGATGGACCGATTTGGCAAATCCCGATTTGTTGAAACTTGTGCCTCTTCTCAAACCCTGGAAGAGCCTCGATGCCGAACTTGGCCGGTTTTTCTCAGATGAACGAATTCGTCTCGCCTTTACGTTTCAGTCAAAGTACCTCGGAATGTCACCGTTCCGCTGCCCAAGTCTTTTTTCAATACTGTCGTTCCTTGAATACGAGCATGGTGTTTTCCATCCGATCGGTGGATGCGGCGAAGTCTCCGCCACAATGGCTCGACTTGCAGAGGAAATGGGTGTTGAAATTCATTATGGTGAACCGGTTGAATCGATGGAGTTCAGCGGCAAAAGAGTTACTTCAGTAACGACTTCGAAAGCAACGTACACAGCTGATGCAACAGTTGTAAACGCTGACTTCGCCAGAGCCATGACACGGCTCGTGCCAGATGAACTACGACGACGGTGGAGTGATAAAAAAATAGCATCTCGTCGGTTCTCATGTTCGACATTCATGCTGTACCTAGGTCTTGAAGGATGCTATGAGTCGGTCCCGCATCACAACATTTATTTGGCTGAAAACTACCGTGAAGCTCTTGCTGACATCGAGCGTCGTCATCGCTTGAGCAGCGACCCTTCGATGTACGTTCAGAATGCATCGGTCACTGATCCCAGTCTCGCGCCACCTGGCATGAGCACCCTCTACGTCCTTATTCCAGTAAGTCATAAGCACCCCAATATCAATTGGAAAAAAGAGGCTCCGGCTTTCCGTGAAATTGCAATTAATCAGCTCGAAAAAATTGGCATTGAAAATGTTAGGCCACGAATTCGGTATGAAAAAATGATCACACCGGATGACTGGCAAGAAGACTATGCAATTTATAGAGGTGCCACTTTCAACCTGTCGCACGACCTCAACCAGATGCTTCACATGCGACCACATAATCGCTTCGAAGATATCGACGGCATGTATCTCGTTGGCGGCGGCACCCACCCAGGCAGTGGTCTTCCTGTGATTTATTCCTCCGCAAAAATTACCACCGATTTATTGCTTCGTGACTTGGACATGCCGACCGAGACAAGTGAACCGGCCGGACACTCAAATGAACCGTGGCGTGCCCCAGAACCCGTTCCGGCTGAAACGATTGGAAGTACCAGCTAGGTTTTGTCAGAGGCAGAAAAGACCCCTAAAGAGCCGTCAAGAATCCCTTCCAAGACGGGAATGCCCATGATTCTGTCGCCGCCTGCCCAGACATGGGCCTTTACGATCGTTATTGCATAGACTCTGAGTCAGACAACAAATAAGGAAAAGATACATGGAACGATCCATCGATGGACTCATGAGTGACTCATCAACTGAAAGCGTCATACAGCACACTGTTCGTCCGAGAGAACTCAGTGACGCTGAAGTGGACAACCGCGTTATCGTTGTTGGTGGTGGCCTCGGCGGACTTGCAACGGCGTGCACGCTCGCGGCCCGAGGTTATGCCGTCGTGCTCTGCGACAAGAATGACTGGACTGGCGGCAAGGCTGCAGTTTATGAGGAAGCTGGTTATCGTTTCGACATGGGGCCGACGATATTGACCATTCCAGCAGTCCTGAAACGCATATTTGATGAAGCGAACCAGCCTTTGAACGAAGCCCTTGATCTCGTCCCGCTTGACCCGCAATGGCGAAGTTTTTTTGACGATGGCACGACACTGGATCTTCATGCTGATGTCGAAATGATGAGGAAGGAACTAGAGAAGTTTTCTCCCGGCTCAGGCGCTGGTGATGGATACTCGCGATTCATGGAGCTTGCAAAAAAGTTACACAAAATCTCAGATGACTTCTTTTTCTGGAAGTCCATTGGTGGACTGAAAGACATGTTTGACCCCAAGAGAAGTGTCACTTTTTCAATGCTTCGAGAAGTCATGCGTATGCGGCCGGGACACAGTGTCTCAGGAACGGTCCGATCGTATGTACCAGACAGCCGTGCCGCTCAGATGCTCGACCACTACACGCAATACGTCGGAAGTTGCCCAGAGTCCTCCCCAGCTGTGCTTTGTGGAATAGCCCACATGCAATCAAATGACGGAGTCTGGTACCCACGCGGCGGTACTGCCGCCGTCCCCAAAGCGCTCACAAAACTTGCATTACGTCTCGGTGTTGAGATCCGAACCAATACCGCGATTCGTCAGATTCTTGTTGAGAACAAGCGGGCGATCGGCGTTCTCACGGCCGATGGCGAAACCATAAGAGGTGGAGCCGTTGTCAGCAATTCTGACAGTGTTCGCACGCACCAGGAACTGCTCGATGGCCGAACGCGACGCAAATTTCTTGGACGAAGAAATTATGAACCTGCATGCTCGGGGGTTGTACTTTACCTAGGCCTGAACCGCCGCTACGAGCAACTGATCCATCACAATTTTGTTTTTTCGGGTGATCCCCACGAAGAGTTCGATGCTATTTACCGGAAAGGCGAACCTGCACCAGACCCTACGTGTTACGTTTGTGCACCTGCAGTCACTGAGCCTGAGGTAGCACCGCCGGGCTGTGAGTCACTCTACGTACTTGTCCACACCCCTTATCTCCGACCACATCATAAATGGTCTGATATGCTGCCTGCTTACAGAAACCGTATCATCGAAAAACTGAAACAAACGGCTGGGCTTGAGGACATTGAACAGCATATCGTCGTTGAACACGCACTCACTCCTCAAGACATCCAGGATCGTTACCACGTTTTAGATGGTGCGATCTATGGACTTGCAAGCCACGGGCGGTTTCTCGGTGCTTTCAAACCGTCCAACAGATCACCTGACGTTGAAGGACTCTATATGGCAGGGGGGTCTGCCCATCCTGGGCCAGGAATGCCTATGGTGCTCATGTCTGGCTGGATAGCAGGCGATTGTGTTGACCAAGATCGGGTGGTTGAACCTGTTGGGACACTCAACCAGACAACGTGTGTAGCATCGTGATCAAATTGAAGGGCTCCAGGGAAACATCTCTTGGTCAACACCGAGATGACACGAGCCTTCCACCATACGCAACACAACTCCATAGCTGGTTTATGTGGTACGTCCGGGGGTATATTCGGCGACACTTTCATGCTGTTCGCCTTCTAAAGCCTTCCAACGGACGACCACCCATTCCGAGTATTACCGACGAACCGGTGCTCCTCTATACGAATCATCCGAGTTGGTGGGACCCGCTGATCTTCCTTTCAGTTGCACAAAAGTTATTTCCTGATCGATTGAACTACGGACCGATTGATTCAACAGCATTGGGGCGATACTCCTTTCTTGAAAAAATCGGCTTTCTGGGAATTGAACCGAACTCATGGAAAGGAGCAGCTCGTTTTCTACGACTCGCCAAAGCTGCTCTTGAACGGCCTGATGTATTTTTCTGGGTGACAGCTCAAGGAGATTTCGTTGACCCTCGCTACCGACCCGTCACGATAAAACCTGGAGTTGGCCACGCTGCAGCCGTTGCGAAACGTGGATTGATTATCCCCTTCGCTCTTGAGTATCCGTTCTGGAACGAACGACTACCCGAAGCAATCGTTTCCTTTGGCGAGCCTCACCGAATCGATCAACACACTGAACGAGACGCAGACACATGGAACCGCATCCTTGAAGCATCGCTCGAGGAGACACAAAACCAATTACGAGATGCTGCAATTTCTCGTAACCCAGACGCATTTACCGAATTGGCATCGGGCACTGTTGGCATTGGAGGTGCGTACGACATCATCCGACGGATTCGCTCCGCTCTTTCTGGAAAAACGTTTAATCCGGCACATGAAGAGGAGTCATCGTGACCGACACGGACGTTGTACTCTCTGTCATTGCAATCGCTGCGTGCGCTTTCGCTGCCATCCCTGCGGGCCTAACCTGGCAGAATCTCAAAATCTTTCGCACAAGCCCAAAGGCAGAATCCTCAGGACCTGTTTCTGTACTTGTGCCTGCCAGAAACGAAGAGCACGTTCTCGACGGTTTTATTCGCAATGTATTGGCAAGCCGAGACGTTGAACTCGAGCTTGTTGTACTCGATGACGCCAGCACAGATACAACAGCCCAAATAATTTCACAATGGAACGACCGCGACCCACGGGTAAGACTCGTTCGTGGCAAAAAGCTCCCACAAGGTTGGTGCGGAAAGCAGCACGCCTGCTACCAGTTAGCAGAGCAGGCCCGCTTTGACACGTTCCTATTTCTTGATGCTGATGTAACTGTTCAGCCAGACGCAATAGCACGGAGTGTTGCTTTCCTAAACCAGTCACAAGTCGACCTTGGCAGTGGGTTCCCCCATCAGGAAACCCCGACAACAGCCGGCTGGCTACTTTTGCCGTTGATCCATTTCGTCTTACTAGGCTATTTGCCTCTTTCACGGAGCCGACTCTCAAACGATCCGTCGCTTGCAGCAGGCTGCGGCCAACTGTTTGTTACAACTCGCTCGGCGTACGACAAGGCAGGGGGGCACGCTGCAATCAAGTCGTCGCTTCATGATGGAATCATGCTTCCAAGAGCGTTCCGCAAAGCTGGGCTTCAAACAGACATTTTTGACGCCAGTACCATCGCCTCGTGCCGAATGTACGAAACAAACCGAGATGTCCTTCAGGGCATCACGAAGAATGCCACGGAAGGTATCGGGGCACCCAAAACGATCGTCCCTTTTACACTACTGCTCGGTGGTGGTGAAATTGCGCCTGCACTTCTAGTGGCATACATATTCATTGGCACCAGCCATTCCTGGATTGTGATCACTGCGATTTTTTCCGGACTCATCCTGAGCTACTTTCCACGATTGATTACGCTAAATCGTTTCAGACAATCAGCCGGCAGCGTCTTCTTTCACCCACTTGCAGTGGGTGTTTTTCTGGCAGTGCAGTGGTTTGCTCTTGGCCGCAGCCTGCTTGGAATCAAGACATCCTGGAAGGGTCGTTCACTGAAGCCACAATGAGCGTCGTCTCTGGCTCACTTTTCCTCACCGAGCAACAACGCTGTGCCTTGCCTGCCGCACCAATGCCTTGGCATCGTCTGTCGTGTTCGCTGTAACTGTAATGTGGCCCATCTTTCTGCCAGGCCTCGGCTCTGCTTTCCCATAAAGATGAAGACCTGCCCCTGGGACATCAAAAACACGCTCCCATAACGGTTCACCTGACTGCCAACAATCGCCCAGGAGATTCGCCATTGCAGCTGGTGCGAGTGGCGTTGTGATACCAAGCGGCAATCCACAGATTGCTCGCACCTGCTGCTCAAACTGACTGGTAGGGC
>JBDOMQ010000261.1:0-2371 GCA_039831725.1 Pirellulales bacterium | reverse complement strand
CATCGTGCCTAACGAGGATGCCCTCCACAGAGAGCTGCCCGAACACAACCCGAATCGTGCCATAACAGGTAACGAATTTTTGCGGTGTTGAATCATGATAGCCCTAAGACTAGGGCTATTTATTTCATTAAACCAGACCAGATGGACGTCCAGTACCACCTAAAACATTGATTTGGATTAAGAAATTTCCCCCCAATCCTGCTACATTTCTTACTTTGACTACGTTGCTACGGATGTGGCATAGGGCATAAACGTTCAGCGTGAATGATCTCGCGAGGCAATTCAGTGGGACAGGGCAACACTCTTAAATACCACGTGCGTTCTCATGTAGGCCGCAGACGATCCAACAACCAGGACTCTGCTGTAGTCGTACCTGCTGAGTCCTCTAATGTTTTCCGAAAGCACGGGTGGCTTTTTATTGTGGCTGACGGGATGGGCGCTCATGCGGGTGGTGAAGAAGCGAGCCGCATTGCGGTCGCACGCATTCCCGAAATCTACAGTGACTTCAAGCCTGAGTATTCTCCCCCACTTGCTCTCGCACAGAGCCTTCGTCAAGCCAATAAGGAAATTCATTCAAAGGGCGAAAGCGACCCCAACTACAAAGGAATGGGCACAACCTGTTCGGCACTGGTATTACTTCCCCAGGGAGCCCTTGTTGGCCACGTTGGCGACAGCCGTATCTACAGAGTACGCGGGCATGATATTGAACAACTTTCACGTGACCATTCGTTGGCCTGGGAAGTTGCTGCCGCAAGTGAACAACAAAACCCTACGCAAGGAGCCAATCTTCCAAGTGTTCCAAAAAACATTATCACTCGCTCAATGGGCCCTCACAGCGATCTTGACATTGACCTTGAAGGCCCTTTCCCTGTCGAGCAAAATGATCTTTTCATCTTATGCAGCGACGGTCTCTCTGGAACATTGATTGATGAAGAGATTGCAATCTTTGCATCAGAGCTCCCGCTAGAGGACGCTACAGCTGCCGTCGTTGGACTTGCTCTTGTACGAGGTGCCCCCGATAACACCACCGTAATTCTTGCTAAAGCCGGCCCCGAAGAAGTGACCCGTTATTCACGAAGGGAAGTTTCCTGGCCACTCGAGGACGATGGCGCAAGCATCGCAAGCCAACGTCTTCCATGGATTTTCCTCGGAATAGCTGCTGTGAGTTTCTTTCTTTGCTTGGTCTCCTACTCTGCATACCAATCATCTAACGGAAACGATGACTTTTTTCGCCGCATGTTTCTAGCAGGAAGCATTGTCGCAATGGGACTGACGCTTGGTTCGGTTTTTGGTTCGTTTTTTAGTTTTGCCAACATCAAACCGAGAAAAAAGACGAAGGTGATTTCACCAGGCCGAGGAACATTTCTTGGAAGAGCACCTTATCGTCACTACAACAGCACTCCCTCTAAAAAAATATTTGATCGTATTATTCGGTCTCTCGACCATGCACAAACCGAACTCAAAGAAAACCACTTCACGGAAGAATCGCAGAAACTTGCTGAATCAACTAACAAAGCCAAAAATGCGATTCAGTCCAACGATTTTTCAACTGCAATTCGGGCCATATTCGATGGGCTTCAGACGTTTTCCGGTACGATACAATCAACTACGATAACAGATACTGAATCCAACGCGTTGTAGGGCTACTAACCTGTGCCCTCTGACGATCACTCAGGCCAGCGAAGGAATGCGGCCAATGAAAATAATCACTCGATACGTGCTCTCAGAAATGCTTCAAGTTTTTCTTGTAGCACTTGCGGCCCTCACCCTTTTCATGCTCGTCATTGGACTTACCAAAGAAGCACAGCAGCAGGGATTGGGGCTGCTGCAAATACTCGCACTTGTTCCATACGTTTTGCCTGATGCCATGCGTTTTGCTGTGCCTGGAACAATATTATTTGCAGTCGCAAGCGTTTTTGGCCGTTTTTCAAGCTCTAATGAAATCATCGCTCTCAAGGCTGCTGGCATCACCCCAATGGCTCTTATCTGGCCAGTTACCTTTTTAGCCATTTTGATCAGCTTGAGTTGTGTCTGGCTTAATGACGTCGCTGTCTCGTGGGGACGCGAGGGTGTCCGAGGCGTTGTGGTCCAGAGTTTAGAAGAAATTATCTACAGTCGATTACAACAGCAACGTTCCTACAGCACGGACAAACTGGCGATTAACGTAAAAGGGGTTCAAGGACGTCGACTCATTCGGCCAACAATGTCATTCCAGCCGAACGACTCAAGTCCCTCCGTGACACTCTCAGCGATGGAAGCTGTGCTCAAGACCGATTCAAAAAATGCGAATATCACTGCCGTTTGCACAAATGGAATAGTCCGAGTTGGTGATGTTGAGGTCGCCTTCCCAGATACTATCGAACGAGTTATT
>JBDOMQ010000007.1:0-11443 GCA_039831725.1 Pirellulales bacterium | reverse complement strand
GAGATAACGGTAGTCAACCGCGGGCGCAGGCCCCAACCAGCGATCCCAGTCTAGCTCTGCCGGAGGTGACACTGCGGGCAGAGGGTCGCATGTGGGAGCAGCCCCGATCGCGGTTGTTATTTTCTTAATTTTCCCAACACGGCCCTCGGCCACCATCGCAATCGCTTTTACAAAAAGTTCAAACTGACTTCTCTGCTGTGTTCCAACCTGAACAATACGCCCCGTTTCCTTTTGAACTTTTCTTATGAGCTCACCTTCTTTGATTGTGAGCGTCAACGGTTTTTCACAGTAGACGTCTTTTCCAGCAAGCATTGCTTCAATCAATGGCTTCGTGTGCCAGTGATCTGGCGTGGCAATATGAAGAACATCGATATCCTTACGATCAAGAATCTCTCGGTAGTCGGCATACTCTTCCGCTTTCCCATCGCTAAGCGACTTATTCGCCGCAGAGGCGCGACCGGCATCCGCGTCTGCTATCGCGACAACATCAATCCACTGAGACGCAGTACGAAGATTTCCGAGTCCCATACCTCCTGCACCGATGAGGCCGATAGACACGCGATCATTTTTGGACGTGCTCTCTTCTGCGAGTGTTTTTTTCTGCCATCCAAAATATGGAACCGTTGTGGCTGTTGCCAATGTCGTTGTAGCTGTCGTAGCAAGAAATCGTCGTCGGGTTGTTGACATGAGAAGCCCTTTTAAAAAACACTTAAGAAACACTGTGAAAACGAAACATCAAACCGCATCAGTTTGGTAGACACTACGCCCCCGAACACCCTCGCATGACTTTTCTACCATGCATGGAGTCTAAACACCTAGAAATCTACTTCCTGCTGACAGATGTCAAATCTTTTCATAATCTTACACGGAAACGCAAAACATTACCGGGAGGCATTCTCATCGATGGAATGGTAAACCTTTGCGACTCGCTCCTTGATTTCAGGAAGGGCTGCTTCTGCCGCCGCTCGGCCTAGATCCATCAACTCTTCTCCTGCGGCAAAGTCATCGAATGTGTGAGCTGATGTATCAGGCGTAATCACGTAATCACTACCTGAGCGATGAATACCAGAAAGACTTCGAAGCGAGACGTCGTTTACGCGAAGCAATGTCCTCAGGTATCCGGGTGACGTCAACTTCTCTGGCCGTCGCGGATCACGACAAAAGTCTGTTGATAGCTTTGTTGTCACATCAACGGCAAGAACAAAATTTGCACCCTGCCGACGCAAACAGTGCGATGGCACATTCGCCAGAACCCCACCATCGACAAGGGCTTCATCACCTCGAAGAATTGGCTTACCGAAAATTGGGTGATTGATACTCTCCATCACGCTTGACACCACATCGCCAGACCGTCGAATTCTTTCTTGTCCCGTTACCAGATCGACGGTAACAAGTGACGCTGGAAGTAATAATTCATCAAACTGTACATTTTGAAGATGTTCACGGAATTTTGGCTCAATCCATCCCATTCGAAATTGTGAAAGTAAAAACATCTCCTTACTTTTCGGCAATTTCTTCAACCACCCTGGCGGTGTCATTTCCTTAAGCATTAACTGCAGCAGCACATCGGGGGTCTTCCCCATCGCGTACCCGGCAGACATGATGGCACCAGCACTTGTACCCGCGACTGAATCGAAATAGATGCCTTCACGGTTGAGCACCTCGATAACACCAAGATGCGCAACTCCCTTAGCGCCGCCACCACCAAGCGCCAGCCCAAACTGAAGGTCATCAACACAATGCACACACCGAGACACATCGTGCTGACGAAAGGCTGGCTTGCCCGATTCCTGCTCCCACTGCACACGCATATCGCTTCCCGGAAGTGGCAAATCATGCGACGCGTGCCTAGGCAGCCGCGCGGACCGCTGATGCGTCCAAACGACTTGTGAATGACCAGCCAGACGATCTCGGTCACGGACAAATGTGCCAAGCCTGCTCTCAACAAGTCCCTGGTCATGATTATCAAAAAGCCACAGCAGATGTTCGCATTGGCTGAGCAGGGACGGCTCTGCCGTTGACACGTCACAATCAACAAGTACTCGAACCCCTTGTGTTACTGCATCTGCAACACGATCACGAAGTGGTTCAAGATCATTGCCGTGAACAAGTTCGGCAAGTACATCGTGCGGTGGCCATTCCTCTGGCCTATCGGTCACCACCTTAACCGTAGCACCCCGTTCTTTGAACGCCTTAACCATTTGTGGAGCAAGTGCAGAATGCTCTCTGCGGGTTCGTATTACCGCAAAAACGGCACGAATGACCTGCCGCCGTGTGCCGAGCAACTCCCCTCGTAACCACCGCCCTAGAGTTTTACTCAAATTCACCGCGAACTGCGGCACCTGCTCTACGGCTTCGGCAAAATGATCATGATTTAATACGAGCAAGTCAGTATCAACGACCGTCTTAATCGTGGCATTTCTCGGCGAACCAATCAGCATGGAAAGTTCACCAAAGTGAGCCCCACGATCGAGCACATTCAGGAGCGATTGTTCACCCTCATCGTCCTCGAGAAGCACTCGCACACGCCCGCTTGTGATGACATACATTGTGCCCCCAGGGTCACCTTGCCGAAAGAGCACCTCTCCGCCGCGAACCTCCAGCGGCTTGGCTTTCGAAAGAATCGACCGTATGTCCTGATCACTGAGGCCGTCAAAGGCAGGCGACCCTTTCAGAAACTCAAATTCCCCCTGATTATGTTCGACCATAATGACGTGTCCCTGTCGTTTTCATAGTAAGCCCGGGTTTCGACCTTTTTCGCCTTACTGGCCAAGCAGGTCAAATGGATTGAGAAAAAGACCGACTGCTATCGCCGATTTGCCATTGCCCTGCACGTTTGAAAAATGTAAGTCCAACCTCAAATTTAAGTAAAATTTCTGCTCCACGGGAAACGGACTGAAGCATGGCGTCCTCAAAAAAGACTCGCCGAAAACACAGACAACCAGCTCCAATGATGATTCGATGGAAACGGTCATTGACAACCGGCATAAAATCATTGGCGGAAAGTACATGGCTGAAGTTCACGACCGGGATTGTTCTCCTGACAAGCGGCTTAGACGAAGCTGCAGAAAC
Source organism: Pirellulales bacterium (assembly GCA_039831725.1). Lineage (GTDB taxonomy): Bacteria > Planctomycetota > Planctomycetia > Pirellulales > UBA1268 > UBA1268. Next base: position 8,371 of record JBDOMQ010000007.1, on the reverse strand, counting down.
CTTATTCGCAGATATCTCTGCACTGGAACTCGGTGCGCACCACGGAGTGATGGTACTCGGGTTTGTAAACGTTCTCTCATCACTCCCTGACATGCTTGATGGACTGACCGGAACATTCCTGGTGGATGACGAGGAAGAGGGTCATATTGCTGAGGCCCACTCTCAAGAATCACCCCGCCAACACGAAGCCGGCCCACAAGACCATGCAGAGGTCGAAATCAAAAAGGCTGCCTAGCCCATGATTGTACCGACGGGTCGAACTTCTACACCACATTCTGCATGGTGCCATATTTTGAAATGGCCCGAAACTTTTGAGTACGGCCACTCGTTGAAGAGGTATCCAGAATTCAGCACGGTGAAGCACCACCGAACGATGCTGATTCCTTTCACATTGAGGAGCTAAAACAATGCCTTTCACTCGCCCGCTCTGCATGCTTACATGCATAACACTGATTTCGTTCGCTGCGACAAGCTTTGCTGCACCGTCAGGAAACAAAGACCAAGCCGACCGCAAAGCCGAAATACTGAAAAAGTTCGACAAAGATGGTGACGGAAAATTAAGCGATGCAGAAAAGAAAACGCTACGAGCCGAAATGCAGAGTCGTCAAGAAGGCAAAGACCGAGGGCAATGGACGCCTGAGAAACGTGCTGAAATGCTGAAGAAATTCGACAAAGATGGTGATGGAAAACTAAGTGATGCAGAAAAGAAAACGCTACGAGCCGAAATGCAGAGTCGTCAAGGAGGCAAAGACCGAAGGCAATGGACGCCTGAGCAGCGTGCTGAAATGCTCAAGAAATTCGACAAAGATGCTGATGGGAAACTAAGTGATGACGAGCGAAATGCAGCCCGCGAAGCAATGAAGGCTTCACGAAGCAAGGGTGAACAACGACAGGAAAAGAAAAAATAACCCGACAGCGAGAATGCCGCTTGCCGATCAACAAGAAAGGCTGGGGCTCATAATGAGAGCCCCAGCCTTTCACTTATCTGCAACAGATTTGTCCGTGTTATTTCCCCTTACTCTCTTTCGGCTTCTGTGTAGCAGCCGAATCCAGAGGCTCTTGTTTTGTGGCCGTGCCAACTGACTCTCCCTTATTGGCCTCGGTCTTTTCCTGCAGATTCTTGGCGGGTTGCTTCGTGCTTTGACTGTCCGTCTTCTTCTCACCAGCTTTTGCAACCTTCACTGGATCTGCTTTCACAGCAGGCGAGGACTTGGAAGCGGCCGTCCCATCTATTTTTTTTCCGGAGGGAGCTGAGGCTATCACCGATTTCGGGTTTTTTGTTTTCGCTGTTTTTCTTCTCTCATCATCTTTACTGACTTTTGAAACTGCCTTCGGATCTGCTGGCTGAACGCCTTCAAGGGTATCAAGCATTTCCTGCAATCCAAGTAATTGAGCATTGACTGTCTCAGTTGCGGCTCGAACCATTGCCTGCCGGTCAGCCTGCGCTCGAGCAGTCGCCTGACTAAATTCTTTCTGCTGTGTCTTTAACGCCTGAGACTGCGCAGCAAGATCTTTCGATCGTTCTTCGAGAGACGCCTCCAATACGCCGATGACCGTTTTGATCTCTCCAATCATTCGTGCTCGCTCAACCTTTGTTATCTCAGACTGAACCGCTAACTTCTCAGCAACATCTTCTCGAACTTCTGCAACATTACGCGTTGCTTCACCCAGTCTCTTTTCGAGACGGGTTGCTGATTCTCTTTGATCATCGAGCTGACCTGAAAGCTGTTTTTCAAGACGTAGTGCAGTTGCGGCCTGGACTTCGACTCCAGCGGCAACGGCACCCTGCACCTCACTGATTCGCTTCAGATTCGCTTCACTTGATGCCTTCACCTGTGTCATTGTCTGCTGCAGTGCAGACTCCACCTCAGACTGGTTTCGCGCGAGCCGCCACAGACCAGTTGTTGCAGCAAATGCAATAAGAGCCACAACAACACTTAGGGTCATGACATGCCGACTGGAGTTCCCATTATTCTGAACCTCTTCCTCAAGCCTCGTCATCCGCCGGGCGAATTCTTCGGACTCTCGCCGGCGGTCTGCTAGGAAATCATTGAGTTGGCCAGCAGCATCACGAATCATTGAGGCCGCTTCTTTTTGAGAAATCTCATCTGCAGGAAGAATCAATTCATCTTCCTGCTTCATCGCCTGACGCTCTGGCTTTGAACCTCCGCCAGCATTCATATCACCCGAAACTTCTGGCTTATAATCTTCGTCATTATTTGGTGTCTGTATCATCAACAACTCCAGACGGTACGATACCGCCAAACGTTTTATACTTGAAGCGAATTAACTGTTTTGAAGCCAACCATGGCTTCCACTACAGACTATCGGAAAGCAGGGGCCACCAACCAGAGTCGACTCTTTGCGAAAGAGCGCATAAACTGAAAGGCAGGGACGATTTACCCCGCCAGAATGGTAAAAAAGGCGTCGCATCTGCCCGGTTTTACCCAGACAGCCGTGCTTACGAAGCATGCAGCAGCTATACTTATTCGCTGCAACGAAGGAGATTTCAAATATGTCACTCAACACACTCGTCTCTGCTCACCCAGATTGTGTCGTGCGAACAGCCCTTTCGACACGGATCACGTTTGCTGCACGTGCTGGCGTTCTACTTTGCCTGCTTGGTTTCGTAGCGAATCAAGGTAATGCAGAGGAGGTCCTGCTCGGCGACCCCTCGCTCACCGCAGGAGTTCCCGGCCGTGGCCCAATATCAATGAGCGAAATTGAATCATGGCTTGATGATGAGCGGAATTTTGTTGAACTCACTCCACAACTTCCGCTCGGTCTTTCTCAGGGCTCAAGTCAAATCTCCGGCCTCGATGAAAACCCTCTGACTCGCGCAAAGATTGAACTTGGCCGGCAACTTTATTTTGACACTCGACTGTCTGTTGATTCCACTATCAGCTGTGCGAGCTGTCATGATCCATCTATGGGCTACACAGCTCAGACAAAAACAGGCATTGGAATCAAAGGGCAGGCAGGCGGTCGAAACTCGCCGGTTTCCTTTAATCGTATTCTTTCTGACAAGCAATTCTGGGATGGCAGAGCAGAATCACTCGAGGCACAGGCAATTGGCCCAATAGAAAACCCGATTGAAATGGGATTTACCCACGAGGGTGTCGTGAAACGCCTGGCGAGCATTCCAGTTTATGCAAAGCAATTCGAGAAAATCTTTGGCGGAGTGACAATTGAAGCAGTAGGAAAAGCGATTGCAGCTTTTGAACGCGTCATCGTCACGGCACCCTCACCTTATGACTACAACGAGCAGTGGAGAGCATTTAAGAATCTTGAACCAGAGGATCTGGAAGATGACCCAGAACTCGCTGAACTCTATGCAGATGCTGCCGCAGGTGTAAAAGCCCACCCTATGAGTGAATCCGCAAAACGTGGTCGGGAAATATTTTTCACCGAAAAAGGTAACTGCAGCGCGTGTCATGTTGGTGCAAACCTTGCGGATGAGAAGTATCACAATATTGGTGTCGGCATGGACAAAGAAAACCATGACGTCGGACGGCACGCCATTTCAGAAGATGATAACGAGATGGGCGCGTTTAAAACGCCAACGATTCGCAACGTCGCGCTCACGGCACCGTACATGCATGATGGCTCGGTCGCAACACTCGAGGAAGTCGTCGAGTGGTACGACAAAGGTGGTCATCCACACAAACATCTAAGTACGAAGATCAAGCCTCTCAATCTCAACGATCAGGAAGAAGCCGATCTGGTTGAATTCATGAAAGCGTGTACGGGCGAGACACCGCCCGTTGAGACAAGTCGACTTCCGGCAGACGCCTAACGCCAGCAAAAGAGAATCCAGTAGCCCGACTTGATGATCTCAAACAAAAACACGTTTTTGCGTACCGTACATCCAACAATTACCGGCCAGCTTTAAGGATCGAGCCATGAATGACGACCACCATCCAGAGGAGAATCCTGAGCAACCCGTGCAGCAGATTCAGCATTCATCAGCGACGGCTCGAATACCTGATGAAATTGGACGAGGTGTTTTTGCGACCGCAGTGATAGTCCTTCACGGACCGAACGAGTACACAATTGATTTTATTCAATCACTGGCTCGCCCCAATCGTGTCGCAGCCCGAATCATCCTGCCGCCAGTCGTGGCGAACCAATTCGTACTCGCTTTAGAGCAAGCACTTGAAAAGTACCGCGATTCTTTTGGCCACCTGCCCCACGAACCTCAGCCACCACAACCAGCCCCAAACTCGAACCCTAGCAAAAGTGATGCGAAAGAGGACCAAAAAGCTAGCGACGCCACTCCAACAGAAAAACTCAAGCCAGTCGCCCCCCCTCAATCTCCAGCTTCGTCGACAGGCCAAACAAATCCCATACAGCCTGCTCCAATCGCAGATATCTATGACAACCTAAAGCTTCCTGACGACATGCTCGGTGGTGTCTATGCGAATATGGCATCAATTTCACACACAGAAAATGAGTTCTGCTTTGACTTCATCGCGCAGTTCTTTCCTCGATCGGCTGTCACGGCGAGAGTCTACATGGCATCTCCTCGCGTGCCTGAACTACTTAGTTCACTAAAGCGTTCGATCAATGCGAACTAGGCTCTGAATACCATGCGGTGAGGCTTTCAGATAGAAATCTGTGGACTATTCGAGAACGAATTTGCCTGATCCCAAGGGCCGTGGATAGAAACAGATTGATACGCCCAGCGGTATTACGTTACGAAATTGTAATTGGATTTCGTGCGCTGTCTTCTTTCAGCGATTCATGGTTCTCAAGGATATAGTCAATGGCACGCGCAAATGCAGGAACATGTTCGAGACTGAGCACCGAAGAATCCAGATCGGCGATCTTCATTCTTCGCTGCATCCGTCCGCGGAAGTCTGAGTCGTCAATCATTCGGCAGCAAACATCTAGAAAATCTGCTTCATTGTGCGTGACTAACTCCTCTAACCCCACTTTATTTAAGAGGTAAGCCGTAGACAGATTATAAAATCGATTGCCGGCCAATGTGACAACAGGCAGCCTCAGCGTAAGCAGATCAACCGCCGTGTTGTAACCACCGAAGGGGTGTGCATCAATTGCAAAGTGCGCGTGTTCCAGAGATTGCATGTATCGTTGAAAGTCAAAATTTGGCATCACAACGGTCTGTTCTGTGCCAAGAATATTCTCAACAGCTCGCTTGAGTGGTATGTAGCCATTGCCGAGTACTGCCCCGCCTGGAAAAAAGTGAAACTTCACCGGTGTTTCAACTCTCTCTGAGATAACCTTGAGGCGATTGAGATGCTCACTATTAATTTTCTGGCCACTCCATGTGCAATTAATAATGATGGGCTTCTCTCCCAGCGTTGGATACTCAAGCCGATATTCCAGTGGCACTGGCGCCTGAGCACAACCGGGAATCAAAACTAGACGCTCAGAATAATGCTCACGTGCACGATCAGCGACCTCGGTTTCACGTCCACCGATCCAGTAATCCACTTTTCCACCAAAAGTGCTCACTGGATGTCCATAATTACTCACCTGAATCGGCGCAATCCGCATGTTGGCAAGAATAATACTCTCGATACTCATCCCAATATCAGGAAAATAAGCCATCGAAAAGTCATTCGGATCAATCGATGAAAGATCATCTGCCTTTTCTGAAGCATTGTAGTGTCGTACTTCACTAAAGATTTCAGTGTCTAGATCTTCCCGTGGTCGCCCCAAGTGAACCAGCACCAGTTCATGATTTTTTGCAAGTTCCCGGAGGAAGGGATGCTGTGATCGGTACACGCTCTGCCGAGGAAACCACATCGAAGACAAGACACCTATCTTCTTTGGCTTCGGATTGTTCTCGATCTTTTTCTGACAGAGAGGTGTCGCTTGAAAGAGCCGATTGATTCGCTGCTTTACAAGATAATCTTTCTCATTATCTATGTAGGTTGCGCCAAAGTATGCGTGGTGTGTGAATGAGTTAATCCCAATCAGACGATCATCCTCAAATGTAATGTGATCGCGGAGATGCGCAAGAGTTTCCGGGTCGGATGGTCCGGTTCGATACATTTCAAGAAAACAGAAATACCACTGAGTGGCAAGTTGAGGGCTTGTTGCAAATAGAAGCCGCCGATCAATCTTCACCCGATTACGACCCGAATAAAGTGATAGCAACTTTGTAAAGTTTCGCTGCTGCTTCAGAAGAACTTGGACAAATGGGTCGGTTGTTCGGAAATCACTTATCGCGACCACATTGCCAATGACAGCATTCAGATCAATAAATGCCGAAGCGTACCTCTCAGGAAGTATGAAATCTTCCTGAGACATGAAATAGAGGAAATGCTTGACAAATTTATTGAGTGCAGCGTGATTGGCTTCCTCTAGTTGGTAGTATGTCGTGTCTCGTAGGTGGATAAGCACTGCCAGAAATTGTGCAGCCATGTGCTCGTGTTCACCTGCATGGAAGTGCTGCATTAACTGTGTTGCATCAAAATCAAGAAGCGGACTACTTGGCACAGACAGATTCGCTGACGCCTGTTGGCTCATAACGCTTCCTTGGACGTTCTTTCCTGCTTCTTGTTCACCACCCGAAACCGAAGACATAGGTTTCTCCTAACAGAATTCTTCTTTACGCAGAGTCACTCGCATCATCGTTGTATCAAATTGACACAAAGACAACAGGGATCGCAACTCGTTAGCAGGTTTGCAGCCTACTTAGAGAAACAAAAAGTCTGATATTTTCTGCCAGATTGTCCAGCCCGCAATAACAACAAAACCAATTGCTGAACACCAAAGCAGAACATCCCAACTCCTGCTTGGAGCAAGCCGTTTATCGATGTCACAATAACGAAAATAGAGGACAGCAACAGCAAGAGCACCCAGCATCACCGCCTGAGCAACACCACTTGCTAAGACCATGGCGACCGGGGCTCGGAATAAAAACGCCATCGCCAATGCGGCAATCACCCAAACTACACATGTAACACGAACGGCTTTTTGACGGGAAACCTCATCCCCTGGTAGCAGTCCAGCGAGAATCAGGCCGTCGGCAACCATTCGAGAGTTACCCGCTGCAGCGACAAAAAAAGTGGAATATAAAACTGCGAAAGCACCAAGCAAAAATACCTGCTGGATCCAAACGCCAAAGATTGGCACATACATTTGGCCAAGCGTGCGAACCATTTCATTTCCCGATGGCACCAGACCAAGACGGCCCAGAGTCGCTGCACCTAGAACGTAGAAAAAAACGGTCACTAATGTATATACCACCATCGAAAGCCAGGCATCAAGTTGCATGACTCGCATCCACCCTCTGGCATTGAGGGCCCAGCCTTCGGAAGAGGAATGTGTCCCGACTGATTTTCCGTACCCCTTCTCGAGACACCAATATGGATAGACCATCAACTCAGCAGCCCCTACGCCAATAATCCCAAGCGCTGCCAGTGCGACTGAAAAGCCACCGCTGGCTCCGTCAAGTGATGGAGTAAGACCAGCTATCCATTCCTCACTCGAAACAGCCCAGTTGGCATCAGCCTGCAGCATGACCACAGCAAGAAAGGTGAACAGTGTAAAGGCAAGAACAAGAACAAGTGACAACCGTTCAATGATTCCGTACCGACCGTATGCAAGAACAACTCCTGTCAGGATTGCCATCAAAATGGCATAGATTGAAGCATCATGTGGAACCTGAAGGCCTTCGGATTGATGACGTAACGCTGCAAGTTTTCTCTCCATGGACTGCAGATCTGCTCGACCCTCCCGTTTTGCAAGTGCCGTATCAACCTCAGCTTGAGCAAGACCTTCATAGAACGTCCCGGCAACACGACCGGAGGTCGTAAGCGGCAAGGCAGCTGCAAGCGATTGCCCGACACCAGCAAGAATACCTCCTTGCTGAACAACAATAAGTATCATCATCACTACCCAGAACCAATAAATCCATCCTCGTCCCGCAACTCGAGGACCCGGAACGCGATCAAATGATGCCAGTGGTGTGCGCCCCCAGGTAATGGCATTCCGGCCAATCTCGATCTGTGCGGCCACCTTCACACCACAGCCAAGAATGATGAGCCACAGCAGGCTGAACCCAACCTTAGCGCCAACGACTGTTGTCGCAATAAGTTCACCACTTCCAACGATTGAACTTGCGAGGATAATACCCGGTCCTAAAGCAGCAACTGTTTTCCAGAACGTTTTAGGCGGTGGAGAATACTCCTCAAGGCTTTCACTTACCTGTTTATTTTCTGTGTCAGTCACACTCGTCCCCTTTTTGAGATACCTCTGACCAAATAATCTGAGATGACGCCGCCGCGTCATTACAAAAACCTTCGATAGCATATGTTTCTTGGTTGGGGAATAGTGTAAATCATTGTGCTTAAATGACTAACACCAACCATTGAAAATTAAAAAAAGATTCTGGCGT
>JBDOMQ010000197.1:0-2384 GCA_039831725.1 Pirellulales bacterium | reverse complement strand
CGGAAAGGAAGCGGGTGGTGGGTCACAACCAGATCGGCTTTTTGAGACACAGCCTCACGGGCAACATCAATGGTGAGCGTCAGGCAGGTCATGACGCGGCGTACGACAGGTTTTTTTGTGGCAACAAGCAGACCGACGTTGTCCCAGTCAGCAGCAAGTCTGAGTGGGGCAAGGTGTTCAAGCGAAGAAATGACATCAGGAAGATTCGACATGCTCTCTATGATACACATACAAATTGTGAGAAACAGGATCAGAGGACAGAGATCTTATTCTTCTGTTCTCTGATGACATTCTCACAAAAATCTGTTGTTCAGCTGCGGGAAAGCAAGTCCCCGCAAAAGTGGTCGTACGCTTGAACTGCATGGTCCTACTCGTGAAGTACTCTGCGACAAAGTACCTTACAATGAAAGAAAATAGACACAGTCAATCAAGAGCGTACTCGCACTCCTGGCTGTCTTTGCCAGACCCCCCTGAATAATTTACGGACGTTTTATGAATTTTTCCCGGCTTGCTGTTCCAGTACGACCACTTGCGTCTGACTTTCGTCGGTCTCTTTCGATCGCACGTCAGTTCGGTGTTCGTGGCATTGAAATTGATGGTCGCTATGGTATCGATCTTGCAACGCTCTCCGATACTGGGATTCGTCAAATTCGAAAGTGGCTCGATGATGCAGGCCTGCACGTAGCAGCTGTGTCGTTTCCAACTCGAGGAGGATATGCAGAGCAAGACCGGCTCGAAGCCCGCGTTCTGGCAACCAAGCAGGCAATGCTTCAGACACAGCGACTTGGCGCTACAGTCTTGCTCGGTCGCTTAGGTGATATTCCTTCAGCGGAGGATGGTGCAAATTGGCAGGTCCTCATCGATGTGCTTACCGATCTTGGGCGCACCGGTCAGCAAACCGGTGCATTTTTCTGTGCTGAAGCAGGTCGGGCGGGTCCGGAAGATCTTCGAAGGGTCATTGAAGCCATACCAGCTGGCAGTCTTCAGGTGCATCTGGTGACCGGTGCCCTTCTTGTTCATGGGCATGATCCAGCTGAAGCTGCCATGACTTTGGCTGGAGATATCGGCTACGTCCACGCAACAGATGCGGTAGCTGGAGCTTATGCCGGCCATGGACGAGCCGTTCCACTGGGGACCGGGCAGGTTGATTTGCCACCTGTGCTGGCGGTCCTTGAAGAGCGAGGGTATCGAGGATGGATAGGAGTTGAGTCGATTACAGCCCAACGCGAAGAAGCTGCTCGTGAGATTGCATCAGCTCTGAACCAGCTTCGTGACTAATTTCTTCATACCAAGGGATAGAGCTTCAGACTGTTCCAAGTACACTAAAGCGATGATGTGGAAACGGAATATCTTCTGGCAACTGGTGGTATGGTCTATCGTTTGTTGCTACGCCCTCGTAATATCTGGATTACCACTTCCGGTTGACGCATTGTCTTCTTCAGTGACACCTTCTGGTATAGCTTCAGAAAGACTTGCTGCGAAAGATCGAACAAGGCCCTTTCCGTGCATGAATAAGCCGTGTGGCTGTCTGTCTGCAAAACAATGTTTTCAGAAATGCTGCTGTCATACACCGGATGAGACCCTTGCATGGGCACGACAACATGATGTCTCTCCGGAAATCTTGTGTGCGTTACAGCAGCGTGCGGACAAGCATGCCAATTCAAAACAGAACCGGCAAAATTCTGATCAGAAGGTTCAGAAAACATGCTGTCATAAAGATAATCTCAAGCCGAATCTTGCAGTCAAGAGGGCTGCAGAAGAAGTTGCTACAAATGATATGTGCGGCGAAGACATTTGTTTTGAGTATGAGTATCTCTCGTCTGCAGGAGACAAGGAATCATCTTCAGAACATTCATCGCAACATGAATTGCAGGACGATAAACACGATGCTGTGCACATCGAAGTCATGTCCGAGCACTCAATTATTCTCAAATCACTTCTTGCCTGCGGAGGCCTCGTGAGTGAGTGGTTTGCATCTGGCCTGGCACTATTGCCAGGCCCTGTTGAGGTGGTGAGCTGTGGCCAACTCTTTCCTGAGTCGCCTGGCCAACACCCTAAATTGTTTCGAGGTGTCCGCTCCGCTCCTCCAACACCACCACCCTGTCACGGTTGAAAGCCGATTGCATCCCTTTCACCCGTTGAAGCAGGCATGTGTTCATGCGAGCTGCTTCACTCCCTTTTATGCCAGGAGGACCATTATGTCCGTACGTTATCGTTATAGAGGTTTTACACTCATTGAACTGCTTGTTGTGATCGCCATTATCGGTGTATTGGTGGGACTTCTCCTGCCGGCAGTTCAGCAGGCCCGTGAGGCTGCTCGCCGAATGACCTGCATCAACAACCTCAAGCAGACCGGGCTCGCCATACACGGTTATTATGATTCA
>JBDOMQ010000136.1:0-11615 GCA_039831725.1 Pirellulales bacterium | reverse complement strand
ACAAATGGAAATGGGAGGAAATTCCAGTGCGTTTACTCTGTTACATGATGACGGTATGGATCACGTGTTATTTTGTAGGGATACGACAGGTCGATGCGGAGCAGCCGCATATTGTTTTCTTAATAGCCGAGAGAGAGTATCAAACGGAAAAGACACTACCCGATTTCTGTAAGCAGTATGTACGTGATGGAAAGAGTAGCTTTGTCTACGCAGATCCACATGAGCCCAACAAATTGATTGGTAGTGAGGTAGTTAATACTGCAGATCTCTTGTTTGTGAGTGTTCGCCGAAGGACATTACCACCACAACAACTCAATAGAATTCGTCAGTACGTTCAAGCTGGCAAGCCAGTCATTGGTATACGTACGGCAAGTCATGCCTTCTGTTTACGGAAGCAAGAGCCAGAAGATGGATTTGCTGCATGGCCAGAATTTGACAGCACAGTATTTGGAGGAAACTACACCAATCACTACAAAAACTCTCTCGTAGCTACCATTCAAAAACTGACTCCAGCCTCTGCCGTCGCAGAATCTCTTTTGTCTGGAATAAAAGAACTTCCATGTACCTCGGGTGGCTCTTTGTATTGTGTTTCCCCACTTGAAGAAGAGGCAGACGTTGTCTTGGAAGGTGTTGTTGAAGGGCATGCCCCCGAACCGGTCGCCTGGACATTTCGTCGTGCTGATGGAGGCAAGTCATTCTATACATCGCTCGGACATATCGATGACTTTCGTGGGCCTGTTCTTCCTCATCTTTTATCAAATGCCATCGAGTGGTGTCTCCGTGACTGAGTTGCATTTGTATCGAGTGACAGTTTTTTGTTTAGCATTTTTCTTTATGCACCCCGCACCAACTTTTTCTGCACCACATGTCGAGTGGATAACTGGGTTGGGAACGGAACACGAAGACCATGTTTTTGAAGGTGTTCACGTAGAGGGTGGGGGTTTTTGTGTAGTCGGGAAATGTGGTTATCCGGATTTGTCAACGGCAAATGGATTTGTGATGAAAATGGATACCACTGGAGAACAGGAATGGCTGACAGTGCTAGGGAAGCAAGGCTTCCATGACGAAGCACGCTGTATTATTGAAGTACACGATGGTTTTATCGTTGGTGGGACAACGGGTATCTCTGAAAGAAAATCAAAAGCGTGTCTTTGGAAGATAAGCCCGTCTGGTGCAATTAAATGGAAGAAGATTCTGAACCATAAGAAAAATGGTGCAATTCGGGGCCTCGATCCTTTGGATGCAGAGTCATTTGTGGCGACTGGATATGTTGCGAGTGATGAAATAAGTGTTCCGTTTATTTCAGATGAGTCCACTGGCATCCTTTTTGTGTCGACTAAAATCGGTGACATCGCCTGGCAGAAAGAAATTCCATTTTCACAAGGGGCGAAGGTTTCTTATCAGAAAAAATCGTCCACGATAACCGTCTGTGGTACGGTCTGGAAGGAATCTTTTGCACGTGAGCACCAAGATGCTTTCCTTGTTCAATTTTCACGCGATGGAGAAAAGCTACAGCAGCATCTGTATGGTAACGCTGATATGGAGCAGTGTTTTGACTTCGAGGCGTTGCCCGATGGATTTGTTCTTGCTGGACACAAAGCAAGCCATGAAAGTGGGAATTGGGACGTATGGATGGTACGAACCGACACTGAGGGGAATCTGCTTTGGGAGCAAACGTATGACCAGTTGTCGAATGGAACAAGTAAAAACATTTTTGATGAGTGTTATGGAGTGAAGCAGACATCCGATGGTGGGTTTGTACTTGCCTGCGGGTCTGGTATCGAGCCAGATCAGGTTTCTGATGAAGACTCACCTGACAATCTATGGGCTGCATGTTTGCTGAAGACTGATTCTCTTGGAGAGCCATGCTGGACGTATGTATTTCACCAACCGGAAAGTGGGCACAATGCCTGCGAATGGGTTATTCCGCACAGTGATGAGAAGTACCTGATGCTCCTTGATAGTGATCACCTCGGTGAAGCAGAACCATCGAATGTTGGATTGATTCACGTAGTCGACAAATAAGTGAGGGTTGGCACACCCTACTTGTACTGTGTAACCCTAGTATTAAGCCCGTGATGACATTTTCTGTCCTGGTGAGACACGAGATCAAAATTGTGTCAACATAGTGATTGTACATTGCTACATGTTCCGTGCTTGAAACAGGAAGAGAGAACTCCATGCGTATGATGTTTCTATCTAATGATGTTACGAGCTCCAGTATGAGAAACATTTCAAGAAATCTTAGTGTCACGTTTGCCGTTCTATTTGTGATTTCAGCTTCATGTAGTTCATTTGCTCAGCGGCCCGGTGGGCGTCGAGGTTCTCGCGGGCGTTCAGAGGCATCTCTTTCAGAGCCGTATCGTGGCATTCGTTCAGGTGGCACAATTCAAGAGGACCTCTTTCGGATTGAGTCTACAGGTGTTTCCACGCAGCCAGTTGTTGATGCAGCAGTTACGTTTTTGAATGGGCTCAATGAAGAACAACGGAATCGCACCACATTTCCTGTCGATGATATTGAGTGGCGGAGTTGGGATAACAGGCACTTCTATAAGCGACGTGGTGTTGGCTTTGACGAAATGGATGAGCAGCAGAAGAAACACGCTTTCGCACTTCTGAGCGCGAGCCTCAGTGCCAAGGGCCTCACATTGTCGAAAGACATTATGAAGCTCAATGGAACCCTAGCTGAACTTGCTGATAATTTTGATGAATACGGAGAGTGGCTCTATTGGATAACCATTATGGGAGATCCTTCATCAACAGAACCATGGGGGTGGCAGATCGACGGTCATCATCTCATCATCAATTATTTTGTTTTGGGTGATCAGGTTGTCATGTCTCCAGTTTTTATTGGGAGTGAACCAGTCCATGCAGTTTCAGGAAAATTTAAAGGAACTGTTGTTATGCAAGACGAACAGGATAAGGGCCTTGCTTTTATGCGATCACTCGACGAGCCCCAGCAGAAGAAAGCTGTTCTTAGTCAACTCAAAGAGCAGAACAATGCGGTTGCACAGGCGTATCGGGACAATATTGATCTTGAGTATGCAGGCTTGAACGCAGCGACATTATCAAATGATCAAAAGGATTTGCTTCTCGATGTTGTGCATGCATATGTCGGAACAATGGATGAGGGGCATGCTGCAATCAAGATGCGTGAAGTTGAAGACCATCTTGATAACACCTGGTTTGCATGGGTTGGTGGAACAGCAGACGACAGCGTCTTTTACTACAGAATCCACAGCCCCGTGCTTTTAATTGAGTTTGATCACCAGAGACGGGTTGCGCCGTTTCGATCAGAGAAACCGTCACGAGATCATATTCATGCGGTTCTGCGTACACCAAATGGAAATGATTACGGCAAAGATCTTTTGCGGCAGCATATCGAGCAGCATCACACGACAAACTAGTGGTTGCTGCGTCATTCGTGTTGGTCGTTTGTTTGAACAAACAACTGGTTGAATGAAGCAGCACACATGGTGGTTCATTCACCCGTTCGTGGTGTCTGTGATTCTCGGTATTTATTGAGTTCTTGTACGGAATCATGCAGGCCAGGTCGGCTTAAGAGCCCATCGGCAAAGAATCCTTGTTTCACGCCTGATTTGCCAAATCCCTTTGGTGTGTCGACTGGGTTACACCAGAAAACACCAAGTATGTAATGAGTGTTAAGAGCAGCTTTCACATACTCAGCATATGCTTTCCCGGCAGCCACAGAATCCTCGGCAAGTTTCCATGCAGAAATATTTTTGTCACCATCCTGAAATCGGATGGCAAAGTCACATAAGAGGATTGGCTTGCCAGTACATCGATGAATTTCATCAAGTTTCTGTTGCGGAAATGATTCCATGAAGTAGGGCTGAATAGCTATGGCATCCACGTATGGCAGCATTTCCTTGACAATAGCAGGATTGAATGTTTGGAATGAAAAACGATCACCAAATATTAGATGGTCAGGGTCGTACGTTCTGTTCGCTGTGCCAACGATACGAAAGTATTCGCGTGCGATGAAACGAAGAAAGGCTTCGTCCTGTGATGTGGTTCCGTCATCTTTCCAAGCCTTTACAAATTTTTGGTATGCCTGTTGTCCAGGTGCATTTGCAGGGAGTGACTTTATAAAATCAACCCAGTTGTTGCCGGTCGAATTGTCGAGAGGCCAGGCGCCGAGGTCAGTCCAACAATAGCCAATAACGTTTTCAGGATTTTGAAGGCTCTTTTCACAACTATCCTTCACTTCAGCCTCGAGCCGCTTTTGTTCTTCTGGATTGAAAATATCAATGAAATGAAAGCTGCCGGCATCTCGATAGGTCGAAATAGGAACAAGATGGTTCCAGCTTTCAACGTAGGGCATGTCACCTCGTAGTTGAGGAGGACAGCCGTATCCGTAGGCGTTGAAACCAAGACGCTTACAGGCAGTGGAAAACTCTGTGAAATCAAACGCATTACGATTGTTGCTGGCATGTGTAATGCCATGAGCAAAGAATGGATTGCCATGTGAGTCCACAAGCCAATCTCGACCATCAATTGTGGCAAGGCTGATGGGTTTTGATAGAGGCGACTCTGCTTGACTGGAATCTGCACAATTGCAAATCAAGACGAAGCTTACGAATGAAAAGAGAAATTTCATGATACAAATCAATGATACTGAAGGGACTGATGTTGTTTTCTACGAATCGTGTTACTGTTTCATACGTTCGAGTAACAACAAATTGGTACGTGTGTGAACAAGAAGCCGTTAAAGCTTCTCGCACTACTCAACATACCCTATATATCGAGTATCCCGGTACTTGATCCAAATTGATCGGACTCAATGCCCATTGATTGAAGAAGGGATAAAAATAGGTTGCACAGAGGAACATTGTCTTTTTTGTTGTGCTGAATAAACCTGCCATGCTTGTGTTTCCCACCGGCCAGAATGATCGGAAGGTTTCTGGGGTCGTGAGCATTTGCATTTCCTAGGTTGCTACCAAAGAGAACTGAGGTCTGCTCGAGTAAACCCGATCCATTTTCAGATGGCTGTTTCAAGCCATCAAGGAAATCACTCAAGCACGTAAGGATTTCCGTTTCAATAATCTTGAGCTGGGCGATTCTCTCTGGGTCTTGTCCATGATGAGAAAGAGGGTGATGGCCATCGGATACACCTTCAATCTTTGGAGTTCCATGGTCACTCTGAATAACGACTGATATCACGCGTGATGAATCCGTCTGGAGAATAAGTGGAATGAGGTTGAGGAGCGACCGTACACGACCAACTAAATCAGATGGGTCGGCAATATTTTCTGGAGGTACAGTCTGAACACTGGGTTTCGGTCGATCGAGCCATACTTCGGAATTATTTAATTCTGTTTCAGCAACCCGAATGGAGTCAAAATAGTGTTCAAGTTGACGTTTATCGGCACTGGGTGTTGTGCGCTCTATCGATCGTATCTGCTCAATTACACTATCGAGAATGCTATGGCCATCTGCGAGGCGTTGTCTCTGTTGTCTGATTTCTTTTTGACTTCCACGCAAGAATAATTTTGTATACACCTGAGACGGCATATCATCAGCAGGAATCATCACACCGTTTCTTGTGAAAGACTGACTTTTCTTTCTGTTACTACTCAGTGAGACAGATGGGTATCGTGTCACATTTCCAATTTTCTCGGCAGCAAACTGATCGATTGAAATCGTGTTTCGAAAACCTCCGAGGCCGGGGTTTCTTGCAGATGTCAGAAAGGTCATCTCGGTGTCGTGAGGATCTTTCCCTACTTGGTCGGGATGTGAAAGACCGGCGAATAGCGTGAACTCCTTACGATGACGTTTAAGAATGTCTAGGTATTCCGTGCTTTCATAATCGGAGCCTGTTCTCTGAGGAAACAGAGACGGTGCATGGAGGCCAAGCGTGTTGCAGATGCACACCATTCGCTTGGGTGGCGTCATCTGAGTGCCACCGACTGCCATGCTCATGGATTCAAGAAGAGGCAAGGCAACTGTAATTCCAGAAGCTTTTAGTGCTGTGCGTCGTGAGAGCGGTGTGTGCATCATCGATTCCTGAACAGGGGACTTGTAACAACGTGGTGGACAAGACTTCGGAGAGGATATCCGTCGCTTTGTGTCGCAGAAAGAATGCGTTCGATTTCATCACGATCAGAAAATTCAATGTCACCACCCGTCGCAAAAATGATCAATTGTGAGAGAGTATTTCGTGCAATTTGTTTTGTTGATTCACGAAGTAATTTTCGATACTCACGAATGTTTTGGAAAACATCGCCCTCGACTGTGACCCCAGACGTGTTTACACGCGGGCCTGAGTTGTAACCCACTCGCTTTAACCGTAATCCAGGTTGAAGACTTTGTTTCATATTTTTACCAATGCGATAGTGCTGCCGGTACGTACCAACCGGATCAAAGCCTTCCATTGCAAAACCTGGTGGATCAATATGCTGATGACACCTGGCACATGTTTCAACCGACTGATGCTTTAAAAGCATCTGACGAATTGTGGTAGTGCCTCGTGTATCTGGTTCAATGGTGGCAATGTCTGGCGGTGGTGGATTCGGTGGAAGACCCAGCACATGCGTAAGGATAAAATTGCCACGTTTGACGGGCGTTGTGACACTCCCATTTGCAGTCACCTTTGCAATTGAGGCATGGCCAAGAATACCGCCCCGTGGACTCGATGCGTCCAAGGAGACTTTCCTCATCGTTTCACCAAATACGCCTTTGATGTCATAGTGTTCAGCAAGACGGCGGTTCAGGAATGTAAAGTCGGAGTCAATCAGACTATGGATTGGCAGATTTTCTTTCAGCAGATACGAGAAAAACTCTCGTGTCTCAGCAAGCATTGCTCGACGTAAGACATCATCATATTCAGGGTACAGTTTTAGATCAGGTGTCGTTGCATCAATCTGATCGAGTTCGAACCACTGATCGGTAAAATCATGAATAAAGAGTTGGTTTTTTTTATCAGCCAAGAGTCGATCTACCTGAGTAGACAGCGTGTTGGATTCAGAAAGCCTTCCTTCACTCGCTAATAGAAGTAACTCTTCATCAGGGGGGCTTCGCCAGAGAAAATATGAAAGTCGAGAGGCAAGTGCATGGTTGGTTAGCTTCGACTTATTTTTCTGCAAATCGTTCGTCAGAAGGAGCGTATGTGGAGAAATGAGGATCGCTGTTAATGGAATGCGAGCGCTAGCAATGAACCCACGCTGGGCTTCGAGGCTCGGGATAGCGAGATTGGTCAGCTCCGTTATTTCTTTCTTAGTGACTGGTCTCCGGAAGGCTCTGGGCGCGAGCGCTGCCACAGCATCACGAATATGTTCGTAGTGAGATTTTGTTGTAACGGGTCTGTACGATTTTTTATTTACAGTCGGTTCCCATTCAATACCTGGGAACAGGGATCGTGTTCGGCGTGGAGGCCACGTAGTTTCCAGCGGACCTTCAACAAGCACCTTACGAACCCGGACACCCTCTCCTTTAAATTCACGTGCAGGCTGAGAGTTGTAAATGACTTTGCCATCAGGTGCCGGTTCAAGTTCATCAGCACTGACATAAAAGTAATCATCTGGCCGGAAATAGTGAATCGTTGAAACAGTTCGCATTTTCTCTGTCACATCCCATGCGGCAAAGAGTTCACTATTACCCTGAATATCATTCTGACGCTTGAGGCTCATGGTTACCGACGAGCGCGGCTGATACGCGGAGCCGGTCACCGTAATCCGATATCGTCCGGGAGTGGAAAATCGTAGGCCGTTTGCATCCGAGCGCAGGTTGTAGTTTTCACCACGGAACATGATGAGATCATCGTTGTCTCGAAAAACTGTGCCACCGCCACGGCGGACAGGTCGTTCAAACCACATTTGCATATATCGCGAGTTTGCATAATCAAGCTCACGTTTCATGTTTGGTTTTGGACCCAACTCAATTGCTTCATCAAGAGCGGCTTCGGCTGCTTTGAGAAAACCTTTCACATGGACGCTGGACATTTCCTGATTCGCCGCCACGACATCAAACGCTCCTGACTCATCTTCTGGTGGGAGATATTTTGCAATTTCACCACCTATGCCCAGAAGATCATGAAGCGTATGTTCGTACTCACGTCGTGACAGCCGTCTTGAGGGCACTCTTCCATTCTGTTTTCGTGCCTGTGTATTTATTTGTGAAAGTTCTTTTTTAAGTGTCGATAATGCGGCATGCCTCGCTTCATCACTTGGTACGAAAGAGTCTGGTGGAGGCATTTCTCGACGCTGAATACGATCGAATATGAGTACCCATTGCTGGAATGCTTCCGGTGACGCGTCCGGTTTATCGATGGCGTTCAGGTTCAAATGTGTCTCTGTCTCTGCATCATGACACGAGATGCAGGCTGTCTGAACCAGATTTTCAACTGCATGAAAATCATTTTCCGCATGTACACACGGCATGTTGGTAGCAAGCAGATACGCCCATGCGACGAAATACTTTCGGAGAAGATATCGAAATAGTCTCATTGGTTTGTAGCTGGAATAGCCTTTGAGGACTCGACAAATGCCAAAAGGTCAAGAATATCTTCAGCTGTAAAGGTATCGAGCAATCCACTCGGCATGCTGGAAACGTCAGCAACCTTTCGTTCCTCAATCGCTGACTTTTGAATCCGCTCAATGTTCTCCGGTCGAAGCAGGTTCTGTACGATCTCTATATGGTCCGGTGTTTCATTGACCACTAAGCCAGTCAGAAGACGACCATCATCAACAAGGATCATCTGTGTTTTAAAATCCTTATGAATCTCTTGAGACGGATTCACAAGCTGTAAGAGAAGCTTGCTGCCCTGAAAGCGTTTTGAGACCGATGTCAGGTCCGGGCCGTATTTTGCACCCTTTCCTCCAATCGAATGACACCGGCTACAGGCTGCCTGTTCAAAAACGTAGCGGCCATTGTCGAGAGATCGATTCTCTAAATGATTTGCCTGTGTAATCAGCTCTCGATAATTCTGCTTCCATTTTTTTACAAACTTTCTGGTTGGAATAGCATCCGGCTCGGTACTCCCGACGTGTTCTAGAATACGAATAAACATGTGGCCATCACGGCTTCGCTTTGGATTCTGGCGTCGGAACTGTTGCCACAACTTGTTCACCTGTTGTCGTTGCGACGAACTGAGTTCAGTCATCCGTGCATCAACATATTCTTGATGATTTTTTCCGTGGTAGGCAGCTGGTAATGGAGATTGACCAATTGTTTGAAACAGGCCCTCATTCGGAGGCCTACGTTTTGGTACCACAGCAAGATTACCCACATCATGATTCCCGTCATATGTTTTTGCGATGAGCTGCGTGCCACCATTTGTTGGCAGCGTGTCAGGTAACGAAATACAGATCACAGCCCCAACGCCTCGTTCCATATGACGGGCTGGTCCAGATGTACTGGTCCAGACATTTCCGTCATCATCAAATTCAATTTCACGTGTGTATGAGACGCGGGTTGGTAAACGGAACTCAACAAGTGTTTCAGTGACGGGGTCAAACCTGTTGATTGTGTCGTTTCCAGTACCGCAGACCCAGACAATGCCGTCCTTATCGATATTCAATGCATATGGAATCTGGTTTTCAGCATCAGGCAATTCGTAGACAGCCCAGCGTTCGGTCGTGGGATCAAACTTTCCAAAAACACCTGACCCAAAGCCAGGAACCCAGACCATGCCATCAGGTGCTACATGAAGCCGACGTGGTCCACGAAAAGGCGGGTTCCACTCTTTGATCGCGCCATCATCGACCGACGGGTCAATTCGTCCAATCCGGTTCCCATTGAGCTTGGAGTACCAGATCATTCCATCGACGGGAGAAAAATCGATGCCATAGGGTGTAATGCCTCGTGACTCGCCACGACCAGCGGCAGTCGCCTGACCAGCATCAAGGAGTTTGTATTCTTTGACGACGTGTGTTGTTGGATGAATCGAAAAACATGAATTGGAGCCAGCATCGGTGTACCAAATCAATCCTTCAGGATCACTCGGATTAATTCGTAATGTATGTGGGTAATTCCCACGTGTCTTTGGTGCCTCCGCACTGCTGTAGGTTTCAAATTGCTCAGTATTGAAATCAAAGCGAACCATCTTGCCACTTGCACACATGGTCGTCCACAGGCTTCCATCATTAGCTGTTTCAATTGAATGAGGGCCGTAGGCTCCTCTCGGATATTTGTACGTTGTTTGCTCACCCGATTCGGTATCAAGTGCAATCAACTTTCCGTTTTGAATGTTGACTGCATAGACTCTTCCATCACGGCCAAGTTCCAGATCGTGAAACGATCCTTGGAGCAGTTCATCCATTTCCCACATTGTTATTGTGGCAGCAGCAGCAAGCCCTGTTGGAGCTGGTGGTGGTACAAAAGTTGGCCATTGTTTGACGGCGTCTCCTTTGTACGTTTCCATCAGTCGAGGAATGATGGTTTCTTTTGTATGTGGAAACAGCCCGCCGAATCCATCCATCCGTCGCAGCATGGTCTCCCAGTCAACAGGCTCTTCTGGAGTTCGAAAACCCACGGTTCCAACTTGATGGCAGTAGGAACACATCATTTTGAAATTGAGCTTGGCATGTGAATCCTCAAAATCCAACATGCTGAAGGCACTGTTTGCAGGTCGCTGTAATTCGAGCTCTTCACCAACGGCTGGGCGTGTCTGGATGTGAAGATTATCTGTGTTCGCAGACACGCTGCTCAGCCAGGTATCTGCGAGCCCCATGAGGCGAGTACGAAGCTGATGCGTACAGTCTCTGAGCCCATCGATAGTAAAAGAGCCATCTGGTTTGGTGAATACAGATGTCCATTTTCGATGCTCAGCGTCAATTGCTGAAACCATGACACCTTCAACGGGCATGTTCTTTTCATTAACGACAGTCCCTTGAATCGTTGCTGCTTGGCTGAAAACGCAACTGAGCATTACTGTAAGACTAGAGCAAAATAGAACCGTGCTTTTTTTCATGGCATCTTTCCCACCAAGGAAAAAACTTGTTTGGTTTTCATAGTATCCTCTCACAATCAGATAGTTCACTTAGTTATTTTTATTTTCACCAATGCAGTACAGATACTGCCGGCCCCGCAAATATAGGCAGTCGCCTACTGGTACAGGTGAGGCATTAAATTCATCATCAAGCTTGTTCGTAGCAACAATATTCAATTCATTTGTGTGTTTGAGTACGACGATAGCACCAGTTCGGCCAGCAAAATAAATATGGCCGTTGGCACCAACAGGAGACGCATAGATATTTTGAATATCAGGCAGGCGTGTTCGTTCTATGATTGCTTCACCAGTGGTGACATTTAAAGAAGTAAGAATTCCCTTGTTGGATTGAGTGAAATATAACTGGTTATCAAATAGGAGTGGAGATGGAATGTATGGAGTTCCTTTGTCGTCTGACCAAACAACTGCAGAACTTCCAGAAACATCACCCTTCGAATCGAGTTTTAATGCCATGACAGAGTGTCCCTCATAGCCGCTCATGCAGATGACCATGTCGTTATAGATGACTGGTGAAGGCGTAACGTTGCCGGTCAATCCACTGCATTGCCAAATGACCTCTCCGGTATCAAGATCGTAGCTGCGAATGAAATTTGAAGCTGCTGTGATAACCTGCGTTCGTTCACCATCTTCTGTAAAGATTTGAGGT
>JBDOMQ010000409.1:0-11622 GCA_039831725.1 Pirellulales bacterium | reverse complement strand
AGGTCCGGCCACGATGTCGTGCGCCCCACCTTGCTTGGCCCTCAACCCAGTTTCCCGTCTCCATCAAAGCAACAGGACAGTAGCCGTCAAGGCCGAGTGGCATTGTTTTTTGGGGCGGAGTTTCTTCCAGGTCCTCGGTGTTTGGTGCCTGGCTCGCATAGGCAGCTTGGACTGGCTTCCTGACAGTCTGTTCCTTTTCCTGCGTTTCTGGTTCGGAAGAAAAAGCGCTGAATGGTTTCTGAATGGCAGCAAGTAGTGGATTGAGCGGATTGGTTGTTTGTGGGGATACTTCCGGCGGTTGCGACGGTTGCGACGGTTGCTTGTGGGCTTGCTCTGATGCTGCAACGGATTGCTGAGACGCTAGAGCGGATTCATTTTGAGTGGCCTCAACGCCGTTGTTCGACAGTGTTGAGGATGCGACGGCCGCACCGGCTGCGGCTGGGAGCCATGGTGATTGGGTCATGCTCCTTGGTTCAACATTTTCTGGCTTGGGTTCGATCAATGAGGAAGAGGTAGAGTCTTTGGGTGCGATCGGAAATGTCCGTGGCGCTGGGTCGAGAGAGGACGCGATCTGATCTGGACTTGCTCCCGTCTCAGGATGAAGGTGTCCTACTTCTGGCTGCCACGGTGTGGTTGTTGCAGCGATACTTGCTGGAATCGCGACTTGTTCTGCGACGGAAGGCTCTGGGGCTGGACGCCATGGTGCTGCTTCAGGAACCGTTTCTTCGCCGCTATTATCTTGAAAGCGCGATGCCTGCGTTCGTTGGTCATCTGCTGCAACCTGTGTGCGAGAAGCAGTTGGTTGTTCTGTTGGAGGGAAACGTGTGACTGAAATTTCGTCCTGAGTAGTCGTTTGATGAGTAGCTTTGGGAAACGATGATTCGGCCATTGCGAAACTCGATAGTCCACGAACTTTAGCTGCTATTCCGCTGACTGATTCTGAAGCTCTTGTTGGACCAGTGGCAGCACCATCAGCAAGAAGAGTTCCAGCGGTGGAAAAATCAGCAGAAATTTCAGGTGTTACTGCAGTGGCCGAACTGGGGTTCTCAAGACGTGATGACGTGCCTGCAATTTGTGGTCCCGCATTTGTTTGCGGTAGCTGGCGGGCAACCATTGCTATGAATAGGGCAGTCGAGCTGGGGCATTCAAATCGGCTGACCACTTTCCCGTTTGCATCAAGAATACACCCACTCGGAACGTGCTGAATTTGAAGGTCGTTTGTAATGTCAGGGTGAGCGTCCACGTCGATTAAAACGCACTCAAAACATGCAGACAATAACGATACCGCGTCGGCATCAGTGAGAACATGTTTGCGAAGTTGAGCCGACGCCGGGCTCCATTCAGCCGTGAACATCACCAAAACAGGACGCTGAAGTTGCGTTGCAACTGCCTGGGCATCAGGAATGGATTGGTGCAAGCTTAGAGAAGTCGGCTCCTGCCCCTGTGCGTGAATCGCGCGTAAGGATAACGCACACAAGGTGAGGCAGCACATAAATACAGGTACTGAAGCAGATAGCTTGCGAAAAGCTCGCCTCAACATACCGAATCTAGGTGAATTCAAAATCGTGTTTGACTCGAATCGAGTCGGTTGCGTCAGGCTAATTCCGAACATCGTTGAGACCTCTGCATAAACGTTCTTGAGCCGCTTCGGGCGACCATTGTTGGTTGTATCGGTCAAACACTGCAGAGAAATCAGAGAAGATTTTCGGAAAAGTAAGGAGTTTCTGCCGAATCACCCAAAAAGACTTCTCTAGACGCCCTAGGTCTTCTATTCGCTGGGTTTGCGGACCATGATCGAGCTACTTGACGGGCCCCGCCGTCCTGTAGATACTCTGTACGTAGTGATACCCATGTATCGCGACAGTGCGAACGGGGCTTCCTAAGGCGTTGCTTGCCTGGGGTAATCATTTCGATTCTTTTGCACGGTTTTGCCTAAGAATTTGAATGAGATACACAGAGTTCCGTTCAAAATCGGTCGAATCCGTCAAATATGGCGGATGCAACTGGGTGGGTTGGAGCGTGCATCCTCTTCAGAGAATGTGCTCTTCCGCCAGAGTCGGCAAATTGGTGATTTGCTCATCTCAGTGCGTTCGGCCTCATGGTTTTTTTGCCTAGGGATAGTGTTTCCCTCTCAATATCGCCCCGGTGGTACGGGGCGGATAAGAAACGGTTTCTACCGCAGCAAGAACAGCTATTTGATTCATCACAATATTGTGTTTTCTGCTTGGCAGATAGTCCTTAAGTCTGCCATTCAGGTGAATCGACAACTCGATGTGAGTGGTGGTTTCAGAACGTGGCTATCGGCCTCGTTTTGAAATACTCCCCGCAGTGGAAGTTCAAACGTAATACACACATGTTCTGGTCAGAACGGCCAGAAGTGCAGTTTTCGGAGTATGAAAGAAGAATATGGCAAAGCGTAGACGTTCTCGATCAGGTGGTCGTTCAGGCTATGGCGGAGGTCAAGGCGGCCAACAAGGTGGTCAAGGTGGCCATGGCGGTCGTCGCAGAAGGTATCGACGTGGCGGCGGCGGCGGCGGCGGACCAGTAGCTGCCGGAGCAGGTGCCGTTGATATGGAAGGCGAGGGCATGCGGCCGCCAGAGCCCGAACCCGAGGTGTCCGAAAATGGCGAGCCAGTACCGCTGGAGCCGGGCGAAGGGGTGCTCGAGCTTCATCCAAATGGCTATGGATTTCTGCGAAGTCCCGAAAATAACTATTCGCGGGAACGAACGGACCCCTTTGTTCCGGCGACGATGATTGATCGATTCCGGCTTCGCGAAGGAGTCTCTGTCAAGGCGAAGGTCCAACAAGGACGACGGCAGCAGGGGCCACGAGTTCGAGAGATTGAAGAAATTGAGGGGATGTCCCCAGAAAAATATGTCGAAGTTAAAACTTTTGATCAGCTCACACCAATCAACCCCGAGTCATGGTTGCGGCTCGAAACAGGCCAGCAGCCGTTGACGACACGAATCATGGACTTGCTCACCCCGCTCGGTAAGGGACAGCGAGCATTGATTGTTGCACCACCGCGAACTGGAAAAACGGTTCTGCTGCAGCAAGTGTCTCAGGCGATATCACAAAATCATCCAGAACTTTCATTAGTTATGTTGTTGGTTGACGAACGCCCCGAAGAAGTCACGGATATGCGTCGATCCGTCGAGGGTGAAGTGGTCGCCAGCAGCCTCGACTGTGATGTCGAAAGCCATGTCCGGCTGTCCCAGCTTGTCATTGAGCGATGCAAGCGAATGGCAGAAGCAGGCAAGGATGTATTTCTTTTGATGGACTCCATCACGAGAATGGCTCGTGCGTTCAATAAATGGGTTGGTAATACAGGCCGTACCATGTCGGGTGGCGTTGATATTAAAGCCCTCGATATCCCCAAGAAGCTTTTTGCGACAGCCCGTGTTTTTGAAGAGGGCGGCTCGTTGACAATTGTTGCCACAGCACTGGTTGATACTGGAAGCCGTATGGACGAGCTGATTTTCCAGGAGTTCAAAGGCACGGGTAACATGGAATTGGTACTCGATCGGAAACTCTCCGACAGAAGAGTCTGGCCGGCGATTGATATTTCTCAGTCGGGCACTCGCCGTGAGGAAAAGCTACTCGATCCAGACACGTTGCACTCGGTTAACATGTTGAGGAGAACGCTTTCGTCAATGCACCATGTTGATGCGATGGAGCAACTGACCAAGCAGTTGGCGAAGTTTAAGAGTAATCGAGAGTTTATTGCGCTCATTGCAGGGTCACAGTCTGATGATTGATTCTTCTCTATCGGGTGTGGTGCTTTGCTTTTTGACACCAAAATGGCAGGGTACGTATACTCTGTTTTGATTCGGTGCACTTGTTCGTTCGGGGACTACTTAAGGAGAACTGTCGATGACTCTCTATGATTCGCTGGCCGACGACATGTATATGAACGTCAATTTGGCCACGGAGATGGAGTTGCCGGGGCATCGCGAAACAGTACTGCACTTCTTCGAATGCGTTCGCAAGAAGTATCCTACGATGCGAAAATTCCATGCTCGTGATAAGCGAGACTTCGTGCTGGAGGAAGATAAAGAGCAGGGGCGGTATCGGTGGGTGGCTGTTGAACCCCGTCGATTTTGTTCTGGCCACGTGAATCCTCAGTCGATTGAAGATGCGCTTGATCAACATCGTTTTTTGCTTGATTTGGCTCCCGCTCTTTTATCGATGAGTCCACTTGATTGCGAAGCGATTGATGTCTTGTTTGGTTTTGATTTCGCATTTCGAGGAAACCATAACTCGCTCTTGGCGGAAGCACTTGGGCCAGGGCCAGCCCTTGAGGGTGTTGGTGATGTGCCGGGCAGCAAACTGATTAACTACGAGCCATCGCTTACGATTGCAGTTGATGAAGAGTGCCGGAGGCAGGTTCGGGTCAGTACGGAAACTCGCACAAATGCATTTCAGGTGCGGACAGGAGAGTTTGCCGAGGAGCAGCTCAGTGTCTATGTCACAGCCCGTCAGTACGGAAGCCTTGATGGTACAGAAACCTATGTCGATACGGTTGAGCGGCTTGCTCAGTTAGCCCAAGACGTCATTGAAAGCTGTGTCGTCGAGCAGATCCTCCGTCCTTTGGCAAGAACTATTTCATTGAAATGAAATAGTTCTTTGGGCGAAAGTGCAATGCTGAAGCACGCTTTTTAGTATCTGCTGAACACGTGGGCTTATTTGTATGTTGGCTAAATTGACACAAGCTTGTGAGAGGCTGTGCGATTCCAGCACTAGTGAAAGTCGGTGGCTGTATGAATACAAGAGCTAGGTTTTGTAGGGAAATGAAGGCCGTGCTTGCTCGAGTCGGCACGGAAGATTCTATTTGGATGCATGATTCGACAAACTGATTCCTCCGACTCTCCGGCTGACGCTGCTCATAGCGAAGTTGAAGTGATCACGCCTGGGCGATTGCACTTTGGAATGCTATCGTTTGGGCAGCCTTATGGCCGTTCTTTTGGCGGTCTGGGGGCTATGGTGTCCGGCTGCGGCATTACGGTTCGGATGAAAAGAGCAACGACCTTTTCGGCAGCAAGTCACGTTGGTAAGCGAGCGATTGGTGTTGCCCAGCGGTGTGCGGCTGCATGGGGTTTAGACGAACAGTCGGGCTGTTCAATCGAGGTGATTGACATTCCACGGCAGCACATTGGCCTTGGTACCGGAACACAACTTGCTTTGGCCATCGCTGCGGGCATGCAACGACTCTATGTTGATGGCTCGGGTGATTCAGAGCAGTCGATGTCGGCTAGTGATGCTGCAGCTCTGGCTCAGGCGGCCGGAAGGGGGCTGCGATCGAGTGTCGGTGTCTACGGGTTTGGTGCGGGTGGAATCATATTGGAATCAGGAAAATTGCAGGGTGAGGTAACTGCACCGCTTGTTTCCCGAATTGCGGTCCCTGAAGCATGGAGAGTCGTTTTGTTTATACAACGTGAAGCCGAGGGGCTTCACGGGGATGCCGAACGAACTGCATTCGCTGGCCTCGAACTGGTCCCGTTTGAACTTACGGCAGAACTTACGCGACTTGCTGTCATGGAGATTCTGCCGGCGGTCCTTTCGGGAAGGTTTATAGATTTTGCCTCGGCGATTAGAGCGTATGGCAAACTTGCAGGGAAACCGTTTGAGCGAGCGTCATCTCGTCTTCCTTATGCAGGAGCGACGGCGAGCCTTTTTGAGTGGCTCGACCTTCAGGGCGTTCAGGGGTTTGCGCAAAGTAGTTGGGGTCCGGCTGTTGTTGCAGTGTGTGAGTCGCATGTCGAAGCCGATTCATTAGTTTCAGCCGCGGGAGCAGCTGGTTTAGCCGAGCAGCATGAGATACGAATAGCTGCTTTTGATAACCGGGGAGCTATTGTTCGGGAGGCAGGTGAGGACACAGTTTCTGCATGCTAGGTACCCAGAGCGTCAACTCGTCTAGTAAAGACGTTGTCTTTATCGAAAGAGAATTATCAAAATTCGCTAACGGTTTTGTTTTCGTAGCTACTTCATTATTTTTTATCGACACCCGGTTCGTTGATTCTTCTTGTCGTGATGTGCGTTATGTTTGAATCAATTGGTCAGCCGAAGACAATCCGTTTTGGGAAATATATTTTCGCTGATAATGTCCTTGATTCTCTCATTCGGTCGCAGTTGGCTCCAGCAAAAGTCTTGACGGTTTCTGAGTTTTGTCATCAGTACCCAGAGAGTTCTCGCCGTGTTCAAGTAAACGGTCCTCTCCGTGTAGATCCTTTCTGTTTCGATTCTTGGTCAGAAGATCAACAGCTATCAGTCAGCTGCTTGCCGGAAAAAGAAATCCCAGAGACTTCTGTGCTTGTTGTTCCATCTGGTAGGGTGGTTGGTCGATGCGGCGACGTTGATGTGCCAATGGAAGATGTTCGGCTTCGACATTCAAAGGATTCGTCGCGAGAGGCCGCTTCGTTTGCTCGAGCGATACGATTCGGGCGGATGAATCCACGCTTTTGGAAGCGTGTTGCTATGAATTCGTTGCGTAAGCAATTTGTGCCGGGAGTGTCTCGATGTTCTGGGCGGGTAGCAGTGTTGAATTGTGAAGGTTCCCATAATTATTTCCATTGGGTTGCCGAAGTGCTACCTCGCTTATGGACCCTTTTGCAGAGTGGTGAGCAGGCTGATTGGTATGTTGCAGATCGTTACTCGTACTGGCAGCAGGCTTCACTCGCTGCCCTTGGTATCCCACTTGATAGGGTTATTCAGCCTCATGCGACTTTTCATCTTGAAGCAGACGAACTTCTGGTGCCGTCGTTGCAAGCAACACAAGCTATTGCGCCTATGGCACATGGGTTGGCCAAGGGGCTTGGCGTTCGCGATGTCGATGACGACGAGCCAAAACGATTGATTTATATCAAGCGAGTAAAGTCACGTCTTCCTGCGAACTCGGAACAGTTTTTGGCATGGCGACAGCAACATGGCTTTGAGGATGTTTTGTTAGAAAACATGTCTTTGTCGGAACAGATTTTGTTGTTCCGTAGAGCAAAAATTGTTCTTGGGAGTCACGGTGCCGGTTTTACAAACATTATTCATTGCAGGCCGGGTACGCTTGTGGTGGAGTTTATGCCAGTCGGCCTCAACCGCCCTTGTTATCCCGTGCTCAGCCAGCTTTTTGGGCTTCGCCATGTCATGGTTGATGCACCACGGGTGGCATGTCGGCAAGGTATAAGAATATCAATCCCTGTTTTGGATCAGATAATGCGAGAATATTCCCAAGCATCATGACGCCATTGCTTTTTCGTTAGGAATATTTTTCCACAGGAAAGTCACTGAATGACTTTACGAGCTACCGCTTTGTTCTGCCTTGATGGAGGAGCCTGGTTCGGAGTCAAAAGTGGTATCGTTGGTTGGTCTTCCGTAACACTCCAACATTCCTGCAACAGCCGCTAGATACTCGTTGAAATGAGGGTCCATAGTACAAGCCTCCATGTTTAGTACTGTGATATCGATACTCCTTCTACGGAAGCAGATCGGTTTTAGTTCGGCTCTCTCTGAAGAGTAAGAAGTCTTTGGTGTGTTTTTCTTGGCTTGTGGCTTGCCAAAAAACACCAGAAGGGTGATGCCCGGGCGGCTGAAACCCTCAAACTGCGGAGTCGATCCGAAGAACAAAAGTTTCTTAAAGACTTTGCCTAGGAGAACAGGACTGTACTCAGTCGACCGCTAGTCCGTAGTCAGCCAGGACGTCATGCAGACGGGTTGTGGGCCCTTCCTCGAGCGGGACCAGTGGCAGTCGCACTTCTCCTGTGTCACGGCCAAGCATTCTCATGGCGGCTTTAATCGGGATTGGGTTACTTGCCAGACCGAGTAGGTCACGCCCAAGTACAAAAAGTTTCTGGTGGAGCTCGCGAGCTTTACCAAGGTCACCCTGGTCAAAGGCATCAAGAAGCGATTTCATGTCGCCCGGTACGATATTGCCAACCACCGAGACCACACCTCGGCCACCAACTGCGAGTAATGGGAGGGTCATACTGTCATCACCAGAAAGAACAGTAAGGTCTGTTCCTGAAAGTACCTGCGAAGCCTGGTCCATCGAGCCGGTTGCTTCCTTCACCATGGCTATGCCCTGCAGTTCAGCCAGTCGAAGAATGGTTTCCGGTTCAATATTACGGCCAGTACGACCAGGTATGTTGTAAACGCATATGGGTATAGAAACGGCTTCGGCAATCGCTTTGAAGTGCTCGTACAAGCCCTGCTGTGTCGGACGGTTATAGTAGGGGCCAACAACCAGAGCGGCATCCGCACCGGCCTTTTCGGCGTACTGCGTAAGTCGAATTGCTTCAGATGTAGAATTACTACCAGTGCCCGGCATCACCAGGGTTTTGCCTTGAGCGGCATGGATGCTCTCGCTGATGACCTGTTCGTGCTCCTTGTGGGAGAGAGTAGGGGACTCACCTGTTGTTCCAACTGGACAGATAGCAGTAACACCCGCCTCAACCTGAAATGCGATCTGTTCATTCAGCCGTTCGACATCAACTTTTCCATCTCGAAAAGGTGTCACGATGGCGACCGAAAGACCGGCGAACTGTTCAGCACGCGTTGGCATGGAGAGTCCTTTTTTTACTTGGTAAGGTGAAATATTCTTGAGGTTAACGATTCACATCCGTCGGAAGCCGCTGGCTGTCTTCTGGCGAGGATACGTGTTTCGTGAAAAGGTCGCAAAGGGTGGCAGTATGACAGGCGGTTTTGTGGTAACGTCGGGAGTAAGTGGGCTCTGGAAGAACTATGGCAGGAATCTTTGATCATATGCGAGATGGAGAGCAGCGGATTGCCGTACAGCAGCCGGTTCCTTCGCCAGCCGCCACAGATATTGCAAGAAAGGTACTTCTAGACGGATTCGAAGACAGGGTGCCCCTCGCACGCAAACCAAGCCTTGGCATCGTGCTTGGTACAGGTATGGGTTCTTTGGTCGACCAGCTCGAAGAGAAGATGGCTGTCGACTTTTTGGAAATGGGCTGGCTTCCATCAGTGACGGCTGTAGGCCATGCTGGCCGACTTGTTTGGGGAAATGTTGGAAATCATTCGGTTGTTATGCTGCAGGGTAGAGTGCATGCGTATGAGGGGCAGCCTGTCGAAATGCTGTATCGGGGAATTGAGCTTTTTGCTGCACTTGGGATTGAGCGAGTACTTCTTACCAACGCATCTGGAGGACTGACTACAGATCTTGTGGTCGGTGAGATTGTTGTGCTGAACGACCATATTGATCTTGTCCGGAATGCCCTAGCGAAAGAGTATCTGCAAACAAATGTGGGTTACGTGTATGATGAATTGTTGGCATCCGAAGCCGTGCACGCGGCACAGGTGGCTGGCCATCGCTGTCGGCGTGGCGTCTATGCCTATTGTCTTGGCCCGAACTACGAAACCCGAGCAGAATACCGAATGCTGAAGATGCTTGGTGCTGATGTTGTCGGGATGTCAACGGTACCAGAAGTCATCGTCGCCAGAAGTTTTGGAATGCGTGTTGTGGCAGCATCGGTTGTGACAAATCTTGCAGATTCAATCGATCGTGAGGATCGGCAGCCACTAGATGGGGAGGATGTCTGTCAGACAGCTGCTTCCGCACGGAATGGAATGTGGGCAATAGCTCAGCATCTTCTTAGAGAAATATAAGGTCCAGTGGTATGTTGCTTCTCACGAATGACGATGGAATTCATGCCGATGGACTGCGTGCACTCGAAACCGCAGCCCGCCGATGGCAGTCAGATGTGATTACTGTCGCACCACTCGAACCCCACTCGGGTTGTGGTCATCGGGTCACGGTAGATCGGCCACTGATCCTGCAACAGGTGGAAGAAAACCGATACTACGTCAACGGAACGCCCGCAGACTGCGTGCGACTAGCTTTTGCCGCGCTCAAACTGGATCAGCCGGGCTGGGTTCTTTCAGGAATTAATGCTGGGGGGAATCTTGGCGTGGATATTCACCATTCAGGGACTGTTGCTGCTGCACGCGAGGCGGCACTTCATGGCTGGCCGGCGATAGCCTTGTCGCAGTATCATCGTCGAGGGAAGCCTATCGACTGGAATATTGCATCATCATGGGCCGAAGCTGTTTTTTCAGCAATTGATGATTTTGTACCACTGGGTTGTGGCCAGTTTTTTAACGTCAACTTTCCTCACGTAGACAACCCTCAGGCAGGTCATCCTCCACCCATTGTTTCCTGTGATATTGATCCTTCTCCTTTGCCATTGCAGTTTATTGCTCACGACAAGGGTTGGATGTATCAAGGAAAATACCAGGATCGTCCTCGGCAGCCGGGAAAAGATGTTGCTGTTTGTTTTGGTGGTCAGATTGCGTTGTCCCGTGCTGAGGTTGTTTAGTTTCGCTTAAGCGTATCGACATCAACATCGAAAACTCGTACTTGAGCCCATTTTTCGGCGTTGTCGGCAATGAACTGCTGGTGCCTATCTGAAGTCTGGTACGTGTCGTGGGCAGCGTGTGATTCAAAGATGATTTCGAGAGCCACGTCGAAATCCCTGTCATTCACCTGCCGGTCGTATTCACTTGCACAAGTCCCAACTGCAAAAGATAGTGCCCCCGGATGGTTTGTCAGGTGTGTTCGACAGGATTCTATCAATGAATCAATAGAACTCTTGTCTTTCATTGTGAAGTAAACGGCGTGCGAGAGCATGATCAATTCCTTTCTGGTTTCTGTTTTCAAAGTGAGATAGGTCGTCTTTGGTTCACGCCGCGTAAGTTGTCACGCGTGATCCATGTTTTGACATTGAAAGTCTTGTATGTGATTGAAACACGCCTGAAAGTGTTACGCGTGTCCGTTTTCGTCAGATGTTGCCGGTGATCTTCTTGGAGCAGAAGGCCCGATAACAGATGCAACCTCACTGTCATCCAGACTTTCCCGAGAGATAAGTTCCTCTGAAAGGGTGTCGAGTTTCTCTCGGTTGTCGGCAAGCAATGCATCGGCTCGCTCGGCAGCTGCAGAGAGAATACGCGCCACTTCCTCGTCGATCACTTGTGCGGTGTGTTCGCTGAAGTCGCGTTGTTCGTAGACGTCTCGTCCAAGGAAGGGATGTTCATTCGATGTCTGGCAGGCGAGGGGCCCAACTCGTTCACTCATTCCCCAGTTCGACACCATCTTGCGCGCCAGGCGAGTGGCTTGTGTCAGGTCATTTTCGGCACCGGCAGAATATTCTCCAAAGATCAGTTTTTCAGCCGATCGTCCCGCCAGAATAAAAGCAAGACGATTATGAAGATCAGACTCACCAATATTCATGCGGTCTTCTTCGGGGACCAATTGTGTCACACCAAGAGCACGTCCACGAGGAATGATTGTAACTTTGTGTAGTTTGTCGACCCCAGGAAGGAGCCACGATGCCAGAGCGTGCCCGGCCTCATGGTAGGCAGTCATTTTTTTCTCGTGGCCTACAAGAACCTCTTCACGTTTTGGCCCCATGAGAATTTTATCCCGAGCATGGTCGAAGTCCGAAGCGCTCACAGTTTCTTTGTCGTGCCTGGTTGCCCAAAGTGCGGCTTCGTTTACAAGGTTGCGGATGTCAGCACCAGTCAGCCCAACAGTTCCTTCGGCCAGCCGCTGCATGTCAATATCTTCAGCAAGCGGAACGTTTTTTGTGTGAACTTCAAACAACGCGACCCGCGCTTTT
>JBDOMQ010000309.1:0-11805 GCA_039831725.1 Pirellulales bacterium | reverse complement strand
TATGAACAACAGAGACAAGCCTACGAGGCACCTCGGCCCGCAAA
This sequence comes from Pirellulales bacterium, assembly GCA_039831725.1. Lineage (GTDB taxonomy): Bacteria > Planctomycetota > Planctomycetia > Pirellulales > UBA1268 > UBA1268. Next base: position 11,761 of record JBDOMQ010000309.1, on the reverse strand, counting down.
ACAGCAATTTCAGGAGGCTTTTCCTGCTGATGCTGAAGCAGTTTCTGCACCATAGTCCCCTCAGCAAATGGTGCTCTACCAACCAGCATAAAAAACATTGTGCATCCCAGTGAATAGAGATCACTGCGAATATCGGCTGAACGTGCATCACGCGCCTGCTCTGGTGAAATATAGTCAAAGGTGCCAAGGGTTATCCCACTGACCGTGAGATCCTGCTCTCCTGCAATGTGCTGCAATCGAGCCAAGCCCATATCGACCAATTTCGCGCGACCTTCTGGTGTCAGAAGAATGTTTGATGGCTTTATGTCACGATGTGTTACATCACGGTGACAAGCGTGATCCAACGCCGCCGCAATTTGCATTGAAATATCAACGACGGCAGCAACTGTTAGAGGACCTCTTCGCCGAACATAATCCCGCAGATTCGTACCTTCAATATATTCGAAGACAATGAAATGCCATCCATTACTTGACCCAACAGCGTGAACGAGACCTATGTTCTCATGATTAAGCCGTGCTGCAGATTGTGCTTCATTCCGGAAACGCTTTAGCATTTCCTCGTCAGCTGATTGGTGTCCCGCCAAGACCTTAACTGCAACGATCCGGTTGAGCGTTGTGTCCAGTGCTTTGAAGACGGCTCCCATACCGCCACCACCAACAAATTTCTCGAGGCGATAGTCTCCTAATTGACTACCCTCAAGAAGTTTTCCCAGCTCGTTTACTGACTTCGGGGCATGAACGGGCACTTCACCGTCGGAGAGCACTGTCGCCTCAGCCTCTTCAGACCGACGCACTCCTGCGGGATTGTGATCAGGCTGGTGACCAGCTGAAGCAGACGTTTCTTCGGCATTTTCCATGTTTCGACGGTAGCAACGGACTTCTCAAACAGCAACGGAACTCGCATATTTCTTACCATGCAATCTGTCCTAAAAGGCAAAAAAGTCGTTGAATCATTTAAATAAACATGTTTTTGGCTTAAAAAAACACTTGATGATAATTCAGAAGCGAAGACGGTATCGAATAATTATGCTCTATTCAACCATTTCCCTATTTTACCGTTCAATTTGTAATCCCTTTACAGGAGTATTTTGATGGATACCGAGTCACCTAGTGTCTCCCGAATTGCAACATGGTGTCTCATCCTTGGTGGGATTCTTGCAGCCCTTGGCACCCTTGCGCTTATGACACCATGGGTGGCAGCAAAGGTGGTTGCTGTATTTTGTGGTGTCAGCCTTCTTGTAGCCGGAGTTTCACAGGTAGCAATGGCAGTTGGTACCTATACCTGGAAAGGTTTTTGGGTAACACTCGTATGCGGTGGTCTTTCAACGATGGCTGGCATAGGAATGCTGGTACTACCGGACGCCGGTGTCGAAGCTCTGGTTCTGTTTCTTGGTTTCTTACTGGCATTCGAAGCAGTAGCGAAGCTAGCTGCCGCATTCACAGTCCGAGAAGAATTCCCGTGGGGATGGCTTTTGCTTGATGGAATCATCACTGGCATTTTAAGTGTCATTCTATTAACGAGTAGCCCACTGGAAGCAGGCATGCTGCTTGGAATTTTCATTGGCATAAATTTTCTCTCAAGTGCTGTGGCATTCATTGCAGCAGGCCTTCGTCTCCGGAAAATTGATACCGTTGAATAGTGTGGATTCTTTGAAAACCACTTGATTTTTCTACAAAGTTGTCGACGTAGAACAGATTGACAAGAACGTCTATCGAGTAGGTACACCTTCACTTATTCAGGAAATTTTCTCATGGAAAACAAGGATTATGGCTTTTCTGCAAGGTGTATCATCCTTCATGCGTTGACATTGGCTTTATTGTCGAAAGCCTCCTTTGGACTCGCGCAATCAATACCAAACTATGATGAGTCCGCAGTAAGAACGTATAGCCTGCCTGATCTTTTCCTGACACCTCATGAAAAACCGGTTCTTTCCCCCCTCCACTGGGAAGAGACTGCACGTCCATTTCAATTTGACTTGCTCGAGAAATTTATCTACGGGCGTCGCTTACCGCCCGTTGAAGTCTCTGTTCTCGGCAAAGAGAAACGTGTTGAAAAGCAATATGGAGACGTCCTTGCCGTCCGTATTCAGGCTACTCTACAGATGGGCACAACCGAAAACTCGCCCACAACCGACGTACTCTTATACCTACCAAAATCGAAGAAAAAAGTGCCCGTTTTTTTAAAACTTAACTTTCTAGGCAACCAGGCAGAAGTCTCTGACGAAGACATTGCAATAACTGAGAACTGGGTTATCTCAAAAAAGGGAGACAATCGTGCTACGGAAGCTTCTCGTGGTAGTCAAAGTCGAAGATTTCCCGTTTCATCAATGCTGACTCGTGGCTATGGATTAGCAACTGCCCACTGTGGTGATTTCTTCCCTGATCACAAAGAAGGACGTGCCACCAGCATTCTGAGATCGCTTGGCAGGCCAACTGGTAAACATGTTCCTGATGATGAACCCGGAGCAATTGGGGCATGGGCCTGGGGGCTCTCTCGGATTCTTGACTGGCTTCTTACTCTGCCTGAGGTTGATTCAAATAGGATCATCGTCCTGGGCCACTCTCGGCTCGGAAAGGCTGCACTTTGGGCAGGAGCTTGTGATCAACGTTTTGCGATGGTTATTTCGAATGACTCTGGCTGTGGTGGGGCAGCGCTTTCGCGACGGAATTATGGTGAATCAATTGAAGTGATAACAAAACGATTTCCACACTGGTTCTGCCCAAGACTGGCTACATTTTCAGATCGTGAACGTGAACTTCCGTGCGACCAGCATTCACTTCTCGCAATGGTTGCTCCACGACCCCTTTATGTAGCAAGTGCTCAAGACGATCGCTGGGCAGACCCAAAAGGAGAGTTTCTTGCAGCTGTTGCCGCGGACCCTGTCTGGAAGCTCTACAACCTTCAAGGTCTGGGCACTCGAGAAATGCCGCCTGTAGACACCTCGGTTGGAAAAACGATTGGTTACCACATTCGTAACGGAAATCATGATCTTCTACAGTTTGACTGGAATAAGTTCGCAGACTTTGCAGATAGAAAACTTCAAAAAAATAATGTTTTGCAACCCAATGGACAGGTACCGTTGGATTCAAGAAACAATCAGATTTTGAATGACTTTCATCCTGACCAGCGTGTCTTACCCGCACATCCGCCCGCAGATGCTGTCATTCTTGTTAGCAGGGATGTAGCACCTAAGTTTACTGCAATGAATGGCGGGCCTATCGACTGGGCTACAAAAGATGGTGTTCTGACGGCTACACGAAGTGCTCGTCATATAAACCATATTGTATCAACCGAGATATTTCAGGATGCAGATATCCACGCTGAATTCATGACATCACCAACTGCTCATGGGAACAGCGGGCTCTATATTCATGGGCACTACGAAATGCAGATTTATGACTCATTTGGTGTGAAACAGTTTACACAACAAGACGAAGGCAGCCTCTACCGCTTCACAAAACCTTTTGTGAATGCATCCCGCCCCACGGGCGAATGGCAGGTTTACGACATACGCTTCATCGCACCAAGGAGACATGCCAACGGCCTGATCCAATCCCCGGGCACTCTTAAAGCATGGCTTAATGGCAAACTGGTACAAGACGGAGTGACCTTCACCGAACCACGCTCTCCATACATCCCTTACAAGCATGGAGTTACAACTCACTTGAAGAAAGTTGGGCAGACTTTACACGAAACAGGAAAAGGGCCTCTGTTTCTTCAAGACCATGGTAGCCCAGTAAAGTTTCGGAACATCTGGATTAAGCGGCTCAATTAAATACCGTTTACCGCAGATTATCTGGAGTTATTCCGGCAGTTTTTCCTTTCCGAAAACCATACATTGTTGGCTTGAATTCCCCAACAATATCCACATTCAAATCACCAGATATTTTGTCTTCAAGCCCAACCGCCCAGCAGCAGGCATTGACGAGCAGACGACGGACTCCTTCTGACTCCATATCGATGGAAGCTCCCATCGTTGTGGTAAACACTCGACCACTTGGACCACCACCGATTGAATAGCTCTTCACCCAAGCTACCGGCATCATTGGATCGTTCTTGTCAACTTTCTTGATTGTTTTTTTCAAGCTTTCTGGTGGTGCTGCTACCGGGTCCGAGTCAGGCTCCATTCCGCTAAGCACTTGGCCGAGCACAAGAGGCTGGCTATCGCCCGGCAGAGGTATTCGAACGCCGTAGACATCCGTTGGCCCCCAGATATCGCCATCTTTGATACCTCGCAGAACTGCATGCTCCTCTGCCCCCGGTGCAATAATGCCGCGAGTACTTTCAAATTTGTGACGCCCATGATGATTGATCCAGGTCTCACCAAGTACCAGACGCCCAAATCCCTGCGTCCAATCCTTCTTGTCACCTTTATAGTTAAAGCTGTAATGGGCATAGGGACTGTCCTGGGGCACCTTAAATGCATGAGTCGCAGTTCGCATACCAATAACCGGCCGGCCACTTCTCAAATAGTCATCGATTTCTTTCATCTGCCCGTCTGGAAGATTGCGAAAGCGAGTTGCAATTACCATCAAGTCTGCACTCCTGAGAGCCTCAAGACCAGGAATATTGCCCTGTTCGTTTGGAGCAATTTCGCCTGTTTCTTCATCAATTGCATACAGAACAACGCAATCAAAACCATGTCGTGTTGCAAGAATTTTTCCTAATTGAGAAAGTGCCTCCTCACTACGGTACTCTTCATCCCCACTTACCAGCACCACGCTTTTTCCATGGCCAGCACCCTCACGCCCCGGGTACGTATTCCATGAATCCTCTCCTTGAACAACAGAGCAACCAAGAACAAAAGCACCTATGAGACACAGATGGACAACTGAAACAAACTTGCGAATAGCCATTGCGAGAGCTCCCCGGACAGTAACAAAAAAAGAACTACCGAACTCTAAAGAATATATTGCAAGAAAGCAATCAATACCGTATCGCAAGGCCAGCATCTGAGAAAAAATTTGCTGCTTCTTCCGTTAGGCCCCAGCCTACACGAAGACCAATTTCAACATTTTCGGTAATCACAAAGTGGGTACCTGGGCTAAAAAAAGGACGATTCACGTCTTCCGCTTGCCCTTGTGTAAATGTTCCAAAATACTCAGCGTGGACTTCCCAGTTATTTGTTATTGGAATACGCGCAACAACTGATGGCCCCCAACGACTGAACCAGTTCTCTTCTCCCTCGGCGTATGCATAACGCATGGCAGTATCAATTCGCCATTTTGAAGGAAATTCCCAGCCACAAACTATGGTGGCAACAGGTTCTGTTCCAAACTCCTCCCCATACATAGGTGTTGTTGCCTCCATAATAAAACAACTCTGAGGAATCAGGCCGTCTTGATCCGTAGTTGCTAATTTAAAACCATACAAAAAATTTGATTCGTAGAGCGCGCCCCCACCTACTGGTAATTCTCCCGCCTCAACACTCGTCACGACATTGCCCTGTGACCCAACGGAATAATTAACGCCGAGCCGCCATTCAAAAATATCATTAGCACCAATGCGGCAAATATACTCAGGATAATTATTCGTTGGATTGCCATCACGATTCTGAATATAGACATGAGACATCTCATTCAGAGCAAAGCCTGGACGAATTGTGAACGTTGACGGTGTAAACGCATCACGATCAGTATTCAGTTCACGAGGCTGCAGAGAAGCAGCGTCACTAAGACGAAAGAAAAGTATCGTCAACAAAAGGATACACAGGTGGAACGAAAACCTAAGTACTCTCACCACAAGCTATCCGTTACCATGGTGTCCAAAAAATAGTTATCCACGAAACCGTTCTATGAAGAGAGATCGTCAACTATCAGCAAACTTCACCTCTCTTTCACAATTAATTCTCCTATTTGTCGGCAATCGCCTGTCTTAACACATAGCTATTTACCTGTTTATACCGTTATTTTCGAACTGAACACACAAAACAATTAGTATGAGCCACCAACACAAGGCCTCTACTTAGCTGAAAGATTAATTCGTATTCTCTCAGAAAGAATCATCCATCCGCTAAACCCTCATGGAGAATGCGGTCGAAACTCCGCACTGCAAGCTTACAGACATGCCCCGGTTGTGATAACGCAAGATGAGTCCCCTCACAGAGATCGATAAGAGTTATGCCGATCTTATCAGTAGGAACAAAAACCTGGTCCTTGAGTACAACAGAAGCTAGACGACATATAGAAGCCTCCGCATCAACACACATCTTGAATCGTGGAAGATCAGCTGGCAGTTGACACGTACGAAGTTTGTCACCGATACCTGTACCAATCGCCTTGAGAACCGCCTCTTTCGCGACCCAACAATCGAGTATCTCTTCAGGGCTCAGCCCGCCAGGGCCTTCGACACGCTGTTTCATTTCGCTTTCCGAGAAAATCGCGGGAGCCATCAGGCGAGCCCATCTTTGGTTGTGTGTTGTTTTTCGTTTTTCAAGATCAACACCAATCGCCCCCTGTTGCGAGACGGCAACAACAGCTTCATCCATTGAATGAGCAACATTGAAATGAATACTACTTTGATGAATTTCGCTTAGATATGGCTTTCCAAAGTGCCCAGTAGCAAGTGAGACTTTCTCTGGTGAGACTCCAATCAAACGACCCAGTAAAACCCTAAGTCGGCCTCTGCTTACGACGGCTCGTCGTCTCACCTCCGGCAGTCGACGTAAAGATCGCTCTTTTTCGTCCTCCGAAAGCACGCCTACTAGGCGAGCATACTCATGCTCAGAAACATGCAGTGACAAACGAGCAATTGTCACACACGAATTGTCTGAACAATTCCCAACTGAGGGGTTGGACAAACTGTCTGCGGCCATACGTAAGACCCTATCCTAAAAATCTCTTAGCAAAAACAACGAGGCTCCGCTCTGACCAAAGCAAACTGCCAAAATAAAAAGGGAGCGTTTCCATTAAAACTCTATCATGGAATGTCACAGACATGCCTACGTCGTTCAGAAATACTCATCAAGCGAAGAACTTATACCACAACAAACACGTCAGTCGGGTGTTCTACCTTAAGACTTTCTCCATCAACTCTGCTAATTTTTTTCAGGAAATGCAGGCACCGCTCTCGCACTTCCGTATCAGACTCTCGGCAATCACTTTGAGTAATAAAGTCCAGAAGTTTTTCACCATGAGGACACCCCTCATTGAAACAACGAGTGACGTCAACTTCTCCATATATTCTCTGGCAGGTGAACTCGATCTTTTGTTTTATAAGATATTTTTCAAGACACTTGCTGAACCAAATATCTTGACCGGCATGGTGCGACCAGAAGCATTCCGAAAGTTGATTGAGGTACTCATTGGGAGCTTGCACAATTATCAATTTGCCACCCGGGGCCAGCAGTCTCCTCAACTTTCCAAGCGTATCAGCCGGATCCTTAAAGTAGTAAAGGGCATGAGTCAATTGAATGATATCAAAGGGCTTATTGATATTTAACGACTCAACAGCCTCCGTCCTGACCTCAAGCTTAACGTTTGGCAAAGCAAGCTTTTCGAAATCTTCACGGAAGCGACGACAGGCGACAGGGTTTGGATCAACGCCTGTATATTCGAAATGCTCAGGTGAAGATGCAATCGCGGATATCAGTTGGTTGTCGAGTATCCCACTGCCGCACCCTACACTCAAGATTCTCAAGGCACCTGCAGAGCCTGCATGTGAACTAATCAATTCCTTTAATGCCCGAAGCACAAGTTGCTGTTGGCTACTCGAACACTCAAAGGCTTCATGGGTTATGTCAAACCGTTCGTCAGAAAGCTGCATCGACGCCGGCGCCTTCTTTACAGCTACTCGCAATTGATTCAATGCGTCTTCTACCGATTCTGAAAATTCGATAAGGCCAACACTCCTCATACGTGGTTTACAAATAGCCCGCGAAAATAGCAACAACCTACAAAGACTCCAGTACTTTTTTTGTAGTGTGTGCCGTATTTTTATCATACCACGAATACAAGTGAGTACGAATGTATTCGAATACCACCGCGTAACGGTAACAGTCAAAACAAAACAGCCGATTTATCAGGTTTCATATTCTCTCGGCTGTATGAAAAACCACAATGATTGCGCATCCACGACGGGAACACTGTAAATCGATTACAGGATTATTATCCCGCTTCCCTTCATACTACCCGCTACTCTTCATACTATTTATACGGAAGTTAACGGTATCACGTCCTATCAGCGATACTGTAGAAAAACTCTTCCCATGTTTCGATGAATACATTGGGAAGGATGTGACTCTATGAAACTCATTTTGTCTACCATCGTGTATTATCTGAAAAAGATTTTTATCTCCGATTATTCTGATCTTTGGAACAAGTAATTGTACTTGTTCGAGAATTTCAGCCACGCTCATTTTTGAGCAAAATCTATTCTTACTACATCCCGCAAAAAAATCTGGGAACAAAACTCCAATTTAGTTAATGACCTTCTTTTCATAAGATACATTGGGGGTTCAGCAAGTTGGAATTAACATCAAAACAACCGTCGCAAGAAAGCAATGCACACGCGACAGAACTCGTATGATTTCTTCAAACGATGCGTTTTATACACAGCTACTACCGAAGCGGCAGGAAATCCAAACGGCTGTAGACAATTTACGGTTTGTGCAATTGTCATAAGCACTCATCCCACGGACTGGAGATGAAAGAAACTTGTTGACCATGTTGCTTAAGGAGAACGTGGACCAAAGACCTCCGTGGCCAGAAGGGCTATAGTCGAGCTACAACACCACAGCGAATCTAATGGCAGTTTTGGAGTGAATCACTTCGCTGCAAACTTTTTCTGTTTGAAGCGAGCCAACGACCCAAGTGACTACTCATCATTGCTGGCAGCAGCACGGCCACCCCGAGCCATGCCATCGCCAATAACAGTCCCATGCACACGGCAAACCTCTGTGTTGGCATGAAATCACTGGCGGAGTAGACCAGTAGCGAGCAACCGCAGATGACGGTGGTCTGGAACATGGCGAGCCCACAGTAACTAAGCGCCGTGATTACGGATGCATCGAGATCCAGCCCGCGGCAACGCGCATCGCGAAAGTGTGAGAGCAGGTGGAGGGTATCATCGACGGCAATCCCCAACGCTACGGAGGCTGTCATGACCAATCCAATGTCAAGGGAAAGTCCTAGCCAACCCATCGCGCCGAAAAGAACCAAAGTCGGAACCATACTTGGTACCATCGCCAAAAGTCCTCCCCGTAGATTCCCTACCATGAATGACATGAAGATGGCAATGATCAAGAACGCTGCGGCAAAGCTGCGTACTAAATCTTCAAGTAATACACTCTGTGCTTTTTCCACAATGACTACGTGACCTGTGAGTGCGAGTTTGGGACGCGATCTGGCTCCCAGTTCTTGTATAACTTTCTGTGTTTTTCCGCGTATATCATCCAAACGTTTCGATGCTGGCGTTTGGTCATCATGAAATAATCTAAATGTGAGACGCCAGGTTTCTTCCTGTTCACTTCGTCGAAGAAATCCTAGCTGGAAGAGAGAAGAGGTACTTTTCTCAATCATCGACTTTGCTACCGCACGTTTGGCAACAGTTGCCACGCTTCGCCCGTCAAGCGAACTGGGCATAAAGGTTGCGCATGAGATGACTCCCCCAATACCGTCGACTTTGGATAGCTCCGAATGCAGTTGATACACAATCTTGTACCTCTCCAGAGCTGTCAGATCTGAGTTTATTGGGAAGTTGGCCAGCAGCTCCCCAGTCATGGTGGGTCCTAAGTGAGTTTCGAACCAGCGGTACGAACGATTAAGGTCGTCCTGTTCCGCGAACATGTCCGTGACTCTCACAGAAGATTTGAGTTTTCCTAATCCCACGGTGGTCAACAAGGACAGGATGGCGAAGGAAAAGAATACCAACCGTCGATATTGCAAAGGAAATCGGAGCAATTTGTCTCGGTATGTTTGCGCATGTTCGGCAGAACGACTGGAACCTTGATCTCTGGATTGGTTCTGATCGTGACTTCCAATAGTTGAAAACCAGAATTTCCCACGCGACAACAGCATTGCACCAGGCATCATTAAGAACATCATTGCTAGCGCAAACAGCAACGAACCTGCTGCGGCAAGTCCAAACGAACGCACAGGTTCTATCCTGACCAGCAATAGAGAAAGTAGCCCGACAACTGTTGTAAAAACGGACAATGTACACGGTTTGTACCCGTGTGCCATGGCTGACTGGACTACTAAGACAAGGCTCGCCTCAGGCATCTTCCGAAGGCTCTCACGAAAGTAATTGCAAAGGTGGACACCGGCAGAAATTGTAAGCACAAAGACAAATGCAGGAAGAATGATCAAGACTGCATTCAGGTCGTAATCAGCGTAATAAAATACAGCAAGAGCCATGCCCTGAGTGATCATGGCTATTGCAATGATCGTTGCGGAAAGCGCCACTGACCGAAGGCACAGCAAACATAGTAAGGCTGCAATGGCCGAAGAGGGGAGTGAGAATCGCGTAATTGATCGCGTAGCTGCCCCGTCAATAGCGGCACCGTCAACCGGCCCTCCGACCATGGCAACATCTGACGGAGCACACCCAACAGCCTTAGCAATACCGTCGCGCAACCGCGGCAATAACGTACGGTGGTGATACAACACAGAAAGATCTAGTGAAATCACAATACAACTCTGCTTCAAATCCTGACCAATTAAGGATCCTTGCAGGCGATCTACTGCTTGAATTTGATTCAAGTTTAGCGGAACTGCGCGCAATCGATCGACAAGTTGGTCACCGCTGCGCACCCATTGAAAGGGGTATCTGTCAGGAAGCCCGCTTAGAATTTCCTCATAGTATTTTGAATTTTTTTTACCCCTGTTGGCGACCGATTGCTCTGACGATTCTTTTGAGAGCGGTTCAAGCCAATCCATCGCAGCGTCAATAGAAGGATCATTCAATCGCGCACCAGGCCACGTTACTAAGACCAAGTCGGTGACTGAAAATTGCTCGATAAACTTGAAGAAATCTTTACGCGTATCCATGTCTCGAGGTAGCCACAACGCCGGTAAATTGCGAAGCGTCCCCAGAGCGGCACCAGAATGAATTATGGCCGGGACCAACAAGACTCCGAGCACAACAACGCCTATAAGGAATTGTCTGAAATAGCGTCTTTTCAGTTGTGCTTCTGAAAGCTGATTCACCAGCGCACGTACTCTCTTCTATTGTTTAATCAGAGCATCATGCACTTGAGTCATTTCACTGACCCTGTGGGCATGCTGCAGAACGTTTCGACAAGCGTGTTATGCCCATGTGTATCCTCCACAAGAAAGCCTGAACTTCTCTGCATGAATTCTCCAAGAAGAATACCTTCCACTGAAGTGTAATTACACGTTGGTTCAGCCACAAGGTTTCCAGATGATCCGAACTGTAGGTGGTGCTACCTCTCTGTAATTCTGCTTTCAATTTTGGAATAAATTTCTTTGAAAATTGGCAATTCAGCTTCTGAGTTGCATCTGCTTTACATAGTAGGCTTCGGCTTTGTTCTTCACCCATTATCTTTTACCTTCCCCTCCGAGGGTGCCTTGGGCGACGACCACCTATTCAGATGGAATGTTTGAGGCGGAGCCAGTCAATGCGGCGGCATGAGTAGCTTTGGTAGACGATCTAGCCCGAGGGTGAATGCTACTAGTTCGAAGCCATGATTTATATCCTCGCATCAATTGCATGAGCTAACCAGAATTCAAAGAAACACCCTTTTTTACAGAACGCAAGAAGTTCTTTCATCCTCCAAACTGCGAATTATACTCGGACTCA
>JBDOMQ010000254.1:0-11892 GCA_039831725.1 Pirellulales bacterium | reverse complement strand
AAAGGAAATGGCGTTGATCCAATCGACGTTATTTCACTGCTCGGGGCAGATGCACTCCGCTTTGGTATGGCAACGATGGCCACTGAGACACAGGATGTCCGCATGCCTGTTGAGTTCCAGTGCCCGACATGCGCGGCGAGAATTGATCAGACAACTCAAAATCGCACAAAACCCAAAATTCTTTGTTCAAAATGCAACGAGGAATTCCGGACACAGTGGGCTACCGATGAAGCGGACTTAGCGCTACCCCGTGGTGCCGCAGTAAGTGAACGCTTTGAGGCAGGTCGCAATTTTTCGAACAAACTTTGGAATGCAACACGGTTTGTGCTCATGCATCTGCAAGACAGAAGTGATTCGACGCCTCAGGCTCAATTCAATGACTTCAGGCAGTTTCCGCTTGAAGACCGCTGGTTATTGAGTCGCCTTTCGACAGTCTCAGCCTTGGTCTCTGACCATATCGAGCACTATCACTTTGCAGAGGCAGCCCGACTGCTCTACGCATTTGCCTGGGATGAATTCTGTAGTGCCTATCTCGAACTCTGCAAGCCACGGTTGAACAACCCGGAGCAAAAAACCCAAGCTGCTGACATGTTACTCCTTGGTCTCGACACTATCCTGAGACTTCTTCATCCCATCATGCCATTCGTGACAGAGGAAATTTGGCAGAATCTTGCACAAGACCATCGGCTGCGACAGTACCCATGGGACAAGAATACGATCCCTTCTTCAATCATGGTTGCAGCATGGCCGCGTCCCCCTGACGGCTGGCAAGACCCTGCAACGGAAACACAAATTCAGGCATTCCTCGAAATCGTTGGGGCTATCCGTGAAATCAGATCACGGCAGAACGTACCGCCGCGCAAAACGATCGATGTCACAGTCGTTGCCGCATCACAAAAACAAGCTTTGCTTACCCCAATGAAATCGGCGATTGAAGCAATGGCTGTGTGTCGTGTTGTCGATCTTGCATCTGACGCTCAGCCTGCACCTGGCTCAGCCGAGATCTCGGCAGCAGACTGTGATATTTTCATTGACCTTGCAGAATTGATTGATGTTGATGCCGAAATCATGAGGCTTCAGCGAGAGTTGAGCAAACTCGACAAGGTAATCAATGCAAAGCAAGCCAAGCTCAAAAATGAGAAATTTGTAAGTCATGCTCCACCAGCAGTCGTCCAGAAAGAACGCGCGCAATTGGCCGAATTTGAGGCAGCGCGAACCAAACAAGGCGACATTTTGGCAGGTCTCGAAGCCCGAAAACCGTAAGGTCCCTGCAGTTAGCTCTTGTCCCAAGTGATTTCAGCGAAGTTATGGGGTATGTTTATAGCATGTGAACCCCGTGGCTTCAGGCCGGCAGGGTTCTTCCTCTTGAGAAGACACCGAATACGTGAGGTTCGTTATGAGCGTTGAAATGGAACTCGCGCGAATCATCATCAGTGAAGTAAATGATCAGCAGGTTGTCTATCTAAAAGAAGTTGAGGGAGAGCGAACATTTCCTATTCTGATAGGCCTCTTTGAGGCAACAAGTATCGACCGCAGAGTGAAGCACAGTGCTACCCCGCGTCCACTGACCCATGACCTTCTTGTAGCAGCTGTTGAACTTCTTGGTGGTGAATTTCAGGATGTTGTTATTTCTGAGCTAAAAGAACATACCTACTACGCGACCATACGAGTAGAGAAAGATGGTGGGCTCATCGAAATTGACGCCCGCCCTTCTGACGCCATCGCTGTGGCAATAACCTGCGAGCCAAATCTGCCTATTTATGTTGCAGAAGAGGTTCTCGAGAATGTCATCGGCCAGTAAGAAACGCTCCTCGAATTGAATCGGCACTCTTGGTACGCACGCTCACCACTGCTTACTTAATCGAGCCCAAATGCAGTACGCAAAATCCTGAGCGATCGCTGTCCATGATTTGCAGCCACCAAAACGTTGACCCGCACCTCACTCGTACTGATGAGGTCAATATTGATACCAGCATCTGCGAGCGGCGCAAAAAGCTTGTCCGCCACCCCTGCATGGCTTCTGATCCCCACGCCCGTTATCGATAGCTTCGCGACTTCAGGTACATCTGTAGTCTCTGCACCGCGTTCCTGCGCAATTGTCTTCGCCGCGGCAATGGCCCGCTGTCTATCAGAAGCTGGAACCGTAAACGAGATTTCTGCCCGGCCATTTCGTGGAAAACTTTGGACGATCATATCAACATTCAGGCCAGCCCGTCCGACTTCCTCGAACACTGCTGCGGCGACCCCTGGTGCGTCAGGAAGATTCAGGAATGTCACCAACGCCTGCGACATGTCAAGCTGACAATCTTCTATTGCGAGATCTTCCATACCCTCTAACCTTCTCACCACCTCAAGAGGATCTGATTTTTGAACAGATACAGTCCCAGTAGCTGCGCTTTCATCGACAAATCCATCCAATCCAAATGCCTTATGAGCAGCCTCGACACTTTTTTGTGCATTTTCCCGATCGACGAGCACGGAAATTTTTATCTCACTTGTCGTGATCATGTGCACGTTGATCCCCGCCGCTGAGATCGCATCAAACATTGTTGCGGCGACCCCTTCTGCATTGACCATGCCCATGCCGACGACTGAAACTTTTGCAACATCAGGATTGTGGGTTACCCCGGCTGCCGAAATAGCTTCCGCCACCCGGCCTGTGATCTCTAACGCCGCTGAAAGGTCTTGATCAGTAACCGTAAATGAGATATCCGCGGTTCCCTCGGTGCCTGCGTTCTGAATGATCATGTCAACGGCAATGCCTTGAGATGCCAATTCAGCAAACAGCCTATGGCTTGCCCCAGGCTGATCAGGCACATCCTCAACGGTGATTCTCGCTTCATTTTTTGCCAGTGCTACCCCACTCACAGTACGCTGACTCGTTGATCCTGATGATATTTTAGTTCCCGGACCATCTTCAAAGCTGGACCGAACGACAATCGGAACACCAAATTTTTTAGCAAACTCAATGGATCGGGAATGCATTACCCCAGCACCCAAACTAGCGAGTTCAAGCATTTCATCATGACTGACTGTAGCCAGGCGGGCCGCCTTGCTATGGACCCGCGGGTCAGTGGTATAAATCCCGTCCACATCCGTATAGATTTCACAGCAGTCTGCGTTAAGTACAGCTGCAAGTGCTACCGCTGTTGTATCCGAGCCGCCTCTGCCGAGTGTCGTGATATTGCCATCCGGATCATACCCTTGAAAGCCAGCTGCTATGACAATTGCGCCATGCTCAAGTAAATCCTCGACATGACCCGTTGAAATCGACTGGATACGCGCTTTTGTATGACTTGAGTCCGTACGGATGCCGATCTGCCCACCAGTCAGGCTCACCGCTTTATGCCCCATGCTCTGAAGGGCCATCGCAAACAAAGAGACACTTACCTGCTCACCCGTAGAAAGCAACATGTCCATTTCGCGATCACTGGGACAGTCCGTAATCTGCTTGGCCAGACCCACAAGTAAATCGGTCTGCTTGCCCATCGCACTCACAACCACAACAACCTGATCGCCGGATGTATGACGGAAAGCTGCTTTTTCTGCCGCCCTCACAATTTTTGCAGGATCAGCAACGCTTGTGCCACCAAATTTCTGAACAACTCGTGCCATAGAAGGCTTGTCCCCTTTTTCTTATCCAATTATGACTTCCAAACTTACGGTATCCAGCGTTCCTTAAACACCAGCATCCTTGAAAAGGGTGCCAATAAGACTTGAACCCTGAGCTACCGTTGGCCCAGCTGCAGCGGCTTTTTCGTCATAGGTATCAGCAGACACCCCCTTCACTCCTGAACCAGCAATAATGAACGGTACAAAACCACGTGAATGCATCCGCGTCGAGCAGAACGTTGGGTGGTCGGGACATACAAGAACACGATATGGCTCACCGCCACTCGCTTGCTGTTCCAAGTACTCAATGACTGGCGCAACAATTTTCCCATCAATTTCTTCAAGTGCCTTGACCTTGGCTAAAGCATTTCCCTCATGTCCCGCTTCATCAGGGGCTTCAACATGAACGCACACCAGGTCGGTCGTCCTCAACTCTTCGATTGCGGCCTGTCCCTTAGCCGCATAATCTGTATCTAGATACCCGGTGGCGCCCTCTACTTCTCGGCAACGCCATCCAGCCAATTTTGCCAAGCCACGGAGAAGATCTACTCCTGTGATCATCGTTCCTTGTACACCATGCAAAGATTTAAAGGGTGCAAACGCCGGTCGTTGGCCAGCCCCCCAGAGCCACACGTGTGTAGCTATCCCAAGGCCCTTCTCCTTTCGAGCTGTATTCACGGGATGATCCTTCAACCACACCTCGCTACGTCCCATTATCTCGGTGAGAAGCCGGCTTCCAGTTCCCCGTGGAAAGGCATCTGATATGTGTTGTTTGACGCGATCATGTGGTGCGGTTGTCCGAAGATCGTCTCCGAGTTCGCAGACAGAGTCAGCTTTGGCTCGGAACAGCAACAAGTTGCGGTAGCTGATGCCCGGGACAAACTCCCACCCTGCCAAAGCTGGAAAGTCACTCGCAAGACCTTCCTGTGCAGCTTGAAGTAAATGAACCGATTCGTCCGTTGTTATATGATCAGCCGTGAAGTCAGTCATTACTGGACCATCACCATGATCTTCGATCGTGACGAGGTTGCAGCGAACTGCCCAGTCTTCAGGTCCGAGTGAAATCCCCTTTGCTGCAGCCTCCAGTGGCGCACGCCCAGTGAAATACTGAAGCGGGTCGTATCCCATCAGACTCATGCACGCAACTTCTGATCCGGGGCTACATGTATCTGGAACGTGATTAGTGAGCCCCACGCTGCCCTGCATTGCGAGCCTATCCAATGAAGGGATTGACGCGTACTCCAGTGGTGACTTGCCACCAAGTGATTCCTGGGGCTCATCTGCAGCACCATCGGGTATCAAAACAAAATACTTCATTGGTGGAACCTGATCCTTCAGTCCAATCGCGTCACTCGTTTATCACCGGCAGGCAAGTTATTGGACTCCGTACTGCCGGATTCTTATTTAATGCATCCACGGCCCGATCGACAGCCTCAGCAGGACAACGGTGCGTCATGATAATCAAAGGGACCCCGGGTTGTTCCTTTTTGGCAGGATGCTGAATAACTGAGTCAATGGAAATACCCTCGCCACCTAGTATCCCTGTTAGATCAGCAAGAACGCCCGGCGAGTCGGCCACATGAAGCCGAAGGAAACTGGGGTTCTGTCCGCCGTGAATGCAGCTGCCGGGCTTTGGCGACATCTCAACATCACCTGCCTGCTGAAAGGTTATCGCAGACCGGCCAACAACTGTCCCAATGATATCTGCAACAACTGCTGAAGCAGTGGGCATCTGGCCAGCACCCAATCCGTGAAAGAAAAGTGGGCCTACAGCATCGCCAACAACGCTCACCGCATTAAATGCCCCTTGAGTTTCTGCAAGTGGCGTGCCCTTGCGAACGAGAGCGGGCCCAACCCGCAACGACAAATTCTCCTCAGTACGGCTTGCATCAGCGACAACACGAATACGGCATCCCAGTTCGTCTGCGAAGCGAAGGAGCTCCTGATCGATGGCTTCGAGACCAAAACGCGGAATACTAGTCCATGGCACCCACTCCCCAAACGCAAGGTGAACCAGAAGAGCGAGTTTTTGTGTAGCGTCCGTTCCATCGACGTCCATGGTCGGATCAGCTTCTGCATAACCCTCGGCTTGAGCAATCGCCAAAACGTCCTGATAAGCACTGCCTTCTTGTTCCATTTTTGTCAGGATGAAGTTACTTGTTCCGTTCAGGATGCCACGAATCGAGGCTATCCGGTTTCCTGTAAGGCACTCTGATACTGCCGCTACAATGGGTATTCCCCCACCGATTGCGGCCTCGAAAGCAATTGACCGACCCGCCTCACGAGCTGCTTGAAATAGTTCGGGGCCGTGCTCGGCGAGGAGCGCTTTGTTGGCTGTCACAAGATCTTTTCCACCACGTAAAAGCTCGAGGCAAATCGAGCGTGCAGGTTCAAGACCTCCCATCAGCACAGCGACAACACTAATCGAGGGATTCTCCACAATTCGACTTAGATCATCCGATAATTGGTCACCTGACAGCTCAACACTGCGCGGCTTTTTTAGGTCCTGCACCACAACATGGTTCACACGTATTGGTCGGCCCGCCTGCCGCGCAATATGATCAGCAGAGTCTTGAAGGACACGAACAACACCGGTGCCCACAGTCCCCATGCCGACGAGGCCAACGTGTACAGGATGAGTCATGTTGTCAGTTCCAATTGTTTTCTACTGTGTTTCACTTTGTTCTTCAGAATCGTACTTTGCTGCGTGTCTCACGGGAAGCGAGGCCCGTCTGGCACGCTGACGATGCGGGATCACCGCACTTTGGCGTAAACTTTGGTATTCTGAACGTGCACTGTTTTCCCCCACTCACTGCAAGGAATAATGCCCGTGGATACCGTCGCCCATGATTTTCTGGTCAAAATTCTCGAGACACCAAGTGCTTCCGGCTACGAAGAGCCCGTGCAGAAGCTCGTCCGTGAGTATCTCAAGCCGTGTGCAGAAACAATTGAAACTGATGCACACGGTAATGTCATCGGTACTGCGAACCCAGGTGGAAGTTGCCGGATGTTTCTCGCGGGTCATTGCGACCAGATCGGACTTATTGTGCAGCACATTGATGCCGATGGGTATATCTCGGTGCAGCCCATTGGTGGCTGGGACCCAATGCAACTCATCGGCGCTCACGTTGTGATCTGGACAGCCAGTGGAGGTGTGCCTGGAGTCATGAGCCGCAAGCCAATACACCTGCTGACCGAAGAAGAGCGAAAAACAGTGCCGAAGATGAAAGATCTTTGGATTGATATTGGTGCCGACACCAAAGAAGATGCTGAGAAAGTTGTTCGGATCGGTGATTCTGCCACCTTTGCACTGAAATACCAGCCACTTCGGAACGGCCTTGCTGCATCCGTTGCCATGGATGACAAAATTGGTCTTTGGGTTGTTCTTGAAGCATTCCGGAGGGCGGTAGCGGCTGGTCCACTCCCATGTTCTCTGTCCGTTTCTTCGACCGTCCAGGAAGAAATTGGACTGCGTGGCGCAAAAACGAGTTGCCACCGTGTCGATCCACACGTTGCGATAGCGGTCGATGTGACTCACGCGACGGACTGCCCGACCATCGATAAAAAAACGGAAGGTGATATCTCGCTCGGGAAGGGGCCAGTTGTATATAGGGGACCTAATATGCATCCCCAGGTTGTCGAGCGGCTCCTTCAGGCAGGAGAGAACGGTAACATTCCCATCCAGCTTTCAGCATTTGGCCGAGCGACACCGACCGATGCCAATGCGCTCCAGGTTACACGTGATGGAGTGGCAACTGGCCTTGTTAGCGTCCCTAATCGATATATGCATTCTGCCGTAGAGACTGTTTCGCTAGAAGACGCCGATAAAACCGCCGATCTACTGGCTGCGTTCTGTCGGGGGCTCGAAGGCGATATCGACTGGTCACCTAAATAGAAACCAACCAGACGGGCCCCGGCGATCAGAACACGGCCTGCCAAAAAGGCACATGTGGCACCCCTCTGCAGGAAGGTTTCTTGAATCATTGCAGGATAAACGTCAGAAAAGCAATAAATTTAGCTGTTTTAAAAAAAATTTCTGACTTGGTCCGCTCCGGCACAAAGGTTGCATCCTGTATCGCTAAACAATGGTGCGGCTGCCAGAACAGCCCACTCCATGACCGCGAGGTCCGTTAAGTACGCTTTTGAAGGAGCTTCTTGTGGCAAAGCAAATGGTGTTTGAGGATGAGGCCCGTAAGCCTCTACTTGCTGGTGTTTCCAAGCTCGCGCGAGCCGTGAAAAGTACGCTTGGGCCGCGAGGTAGAAATGCAGTTCTTGATAAAGGATGGGGCTCCCCAAAGGTGACAAAAGATGGTGTCACTGTTGCCGAAGACATTGAACTAGACGATTCCTACGAAAATCTCGGCGCACAACTTGTCAAAGAGGCTGCCAGCAAGACAAATGATGTTGCCGGTGATGGGACCACAACCGCAACTGTTCTCTCGGAAGCAATCTTCCGGGAAGGACTCAAAATGATTGCCGCTGGTGCTGATGCAATGGCGCTAGCACGCGGCATTCACAAAGCGGTCGACGCTGTCTCGAAGTCAATCCTGAATCTTGCATCTTCAATAAATGAGAAGAACAAAAAGGAACTGATGCAGATCGCCACGATCGCTGGCAATAACGACCCGACTATCGGGAATGTCCTTGCCGAAGCAATTCTTAAGGTGGGCAAGGACGGCGTCATTACCGTTGAGGAAGGCAAACAGGCCGAAACATTTGTCAATGTTGTCGAGGGCATGCAGTTCGATCGAGGGTTTCTCTCACCGCATTTTGTTACTGATGCCGACTCTCAAATTTGCGAATTTGAAAACCCTTATATTCTCATTTTTGAAGACAAAATTTCGAGTGCGAAAAACCTTGTCCCTCTTCTTGAGGCGATTAGTAAAGCCGGAAAACCACTCGTCATTATTGCTGAAGATGTTGATGGCGAAGCACTCGCAACCCTCGTCGTAAATAAACTACGTGGCATCGTGCAGACGGTAGCCGTCAAGGCACCAGGGTACGGTGATCGTCGCAAGGCAATGATGGGCGACATCGCAGTTCTTACCGGAGGCGAGGCAATTTTCAAGGATCTTGGTATTGCACTTGATGCAGTGCAACTCACAGACCTCGGCAAAGCTAAGAAAGTTATTATTGCAGCTGAGAATACGACCATCGTTAGTGGTGGAGGCACCAAAGACGCCATCAATAGTCGTGCGGCGCAGATCCGATCGGAGATCGAGGCAACCACAAGCGAATATGACCGCGAGAAGTTACAGGAACGACTTGCAAAGATTGCTGGCGGAGTTGCCGAAATTAATGTCGGGGCAGCAACCGAAACGGAAATGAAAGAACGCAAGGCGCTAATCGATGACGCCAAAAGTGCGACGCAGGCTGCTCTTGCTGAAGGTGTCGTTCCTGGAGGCGGTGTCGCTCTTCTTCGGGGAGAGAAAGCCATTGAGAAACTCGAACTGAAGGGTGATGAAAAACATGGGGCTTCCATTGTGAAGAATGCCCTGCATTACCCTTTGGAGGCTATCGCCAACAATGCAGGACTTGACGGATCAGTTGTTGTCAACCGAGTCCGGCAGTTGAAGGGCAAGCATGACGGATATGATGCCGATAAGGGTGACTACTGCGACCTCGTCAGTTCTGGTGTTATTGACCCAGCAAAAGTCGTACGGACTGCTCTACAAAATGCGGCAAGCGTTGCCGCCCTACTTCTCACAACGGAGTCTCTGATTACGGAGATTCCGTCAGAAGAAGAACCAGAACCAGAAGGCCATGGCCACGACCACGGTATGGGTGGAATGGGCGGCGGCATGCCTGGCATGGGTGGCATGCCCGGCATGGGTGGCATGGGTGGCATGGGCGGCATGCCTGGCATGATGTAATCACGGAAAATTTTTGAATTAATTGAGGGTTCATCACTACGAGACCCCGAAACATTTACTTTGGTGAATACGAACTTTGGAGTGAAAAATGGCTGGAAAAAAACTTAAAATTCACCCGCTTGATGACAGAATTGTCGTTGAGCCTGTTGAAGCAGAAGAGCGGACATCTGGCGGGATAGTGCTGCCAGATTCGGCGCAGGAAAAACCACAACGAGGACATGTCGTTGCTGTTGGCCCAGGTCGTCTGCTCGAAAGTGGCAAGCGTGCAAGTTTACTGGTTGCCCTGGGTGACGAAGTCATTTATGGCAAATATGCAGGAAACGATATCGAGGTCGATGGACACGATGTCAAGATCTTGCGAGAAGGTGACATTTTGGCGAAGGTCTTAAATTAAGTTGTCTGTTGTTGGCTGATGTATTCAGCCACCTGTTTTCTTTGGCGTGAGCATGCCGGTCACGCTGTGATACGTAGCGAAAAATCATAACACAGGCCAACCGAGTGGGTTGGCTACCGAAGGAGAGACAAGTCGTGCCCAAGCAATTGCTATTCGAAGACTATGCCCGTGGAAAACTTCTAAAGGGTGTTGAAAAACTTGCTGATGCTGTCGCAGTCACCATGGGACCAACCGGTCGTAATGTGATTATTGATAAAAGCTTCGGTGGACCAACCGTTACAAAAGACGGGGTTACCGTCAGTAAGGAAGTTGATCTTGAAGACGCATTTGAAAACATGGGCGCGAAACTTGTAAATGAAGTCGCTTCCAAGACATCTGATCTAGCTGGAGACGGAACCACCACAGCGACTGTTCTTGCACGATCGGTTTTTCGTGAAGGAATTCGCAATATCGTTGCCGGGAGCAATCCGACCGCGGTGCGTCGTGGGATTGAAAAGGGCGTCACAGCTGCCGTTAACCACCTTATGGAAATTTCGCGTCAGGTGAGTCGTCCGGAAGAAGTGGCTCAAGTAGGAGCCATTAGTGCAAATAATGACAACTTTATTGGTGACCTGCTTGCCGAGGCACTGCAAAAAGTTGGGAAGGATGGAGTGATCACCGTCGAAGAGGGAAAGACAACTGAAACAGCAGTTCGGTTTGTCGATGGAATGCAGTTCGACAAAGGATACATCTCCCCATATTTCATAAATAAGCCAGCTGAAATGATCTGTGAGTTTGAGGATGCACTCATCCTTATTCATGAAAAGAAAATTTCAAACCTCAGAGAACTCGTGCCACTTCTCGAAAAAGTTGCTCAGTCAGGGAAACCATTCCTGATTATCGCTGAGGATATTGATGGGGATGCGCTCACTGCGTTGGTGGTAAACAAACTCCGCGGTGTATTAAACATCTCGGCCGCAAAGGCTCCCGGGTTTGGTGATCGCAGAAAAGCGATGCTCGGTGATATTGCCACATTGACTGGTGGCACGCTGATCAGTGAAGACCTTGGTATAAAACTTGAAAACGTTGAACTCTCACACCTTGGAACAGCCCGTACTATCACAATCGACAAAGATGAAACGACGATTGTGGAAGGTGCAGGAAAGCCTGCTGATGTCCAAGCTCGCGTTCAACAAATCCGCAATCAGTTGGAGGCCACTGAGAGCGAATATGACCGAGAGAAGCTCCAGGAGCGACTGGCTAAACTCACCGGCGGTGTAGCAATTGTATCTGTAGGCGCTGGAACCGAAGCCGAAATGAAACAGAAGAAGGCTCGTGTTGAAGACGCTCTGCATGCCACACGCGCAGCCGTTGAGGAGGGAATTGTTCCGGGGGGTGGCGTAGCACTAGTGCGTTGCCGTGAAGCTGTAGAGAAGGCGCGTTCTCAGGCAAAAGGCGATGAAAAGATAGGTGTGGACATCGTTCTCGGCGCACTCGAAGCCCCTTTGAGGCAGATCGCAGAGAACGCTGGGATCGACGGCGGTGTAGTTGCCGACGAAGTTTCACAAAAAGATCTTCACACGGGATACGACGCGAACAAAGGCGAATATGTTGACATGGTCAAGGCAGGTATCATCGATCCAGTCAAAGTGGTTCGTGTTGCCTTAACTAATGCAGCAAGTATCTCGGGCCTGCTGCTGACAACAGAGGCGCTCGTCACCAACCTCGAAAAAGAAGATGCAAAGAAACAGCGGATCGAAGGCTCTGTCCGTTAACTTTGTTAAGCCGCTGATCACTTTTACGCGAATGTCCAACATAGACGTGAAACAACGGCAGCAGACAAAGCCAAGCACTTCCGAGACCTTTTCCTTCGCTGCCGTGTGCGTAGAGGAATAAGCAGATGGTAGATCAAAGGTGTTATTACGAAGTCTTGGGCGTTGAGCGTCAAGCCAACTCTGGACAAATAACAGAGGCGTATCGAAAACTTGCGATCCGGTTTCACCCGGATAAAAACCCGGGTGATGACGCCGCGGC
>JBDOMQ010000107.1:0-11931 GCA_039831725.1 Pirellulales bacterium | reverse complement strand
GGCACTTCACACAATAATTATTATTCGTAACGATACGCATTGCTCCATCAAGGTGGCCCGGGTGCTGCTTTTCAGCGATATCAACCGCAGATTCATCAAGACGTGGGTCGTAGACATACGGGTATTCAGCCCCATCAACTGCAGAGAAATAATCCACCAGTGCAGAGGCTTGGCTTGATTGCAGGTTGAACTTTGGCATCCTCAAGACCGCGGCTGGGCGAATTGGATGCGGATTCAAAAAGAATTTGTGCAGCCACGGAGATTGCACCTTTTTCCCCTCGCCAACAAGTGGCGGCGGAAGCCAGCCCCATGCATCACTCGGTTTTACGTTGGGGTTAATGGCCTTCTCATCCTCAATAACAACCGGGAAGAGCAGTCTCGCAAGTTCACCACCCTTTGCTGGATAATGCTTCCCGGCCTGTATGGCGTCCTCGGGAACAAATACATTTGGTCCGCCAACGAGCCTAGCTTCGCCGTCGACAAGTGCGTCTTTCCAGAGCATGACAGGACGATGAAAGATGACATCTTCTTCATCCGGCTCGACGGGAATCCCGTCCTCATCTACTAACTGCGGGTTACCCGTTTCAGGATCAAGGATCGGCATACCGACGAGCGACGTTTTTCTTCGACCGGCTGTATCAACCTCAAGAGAGTCCCGAACCTGCTCTGGAGAAAAATGCCCCTTAAAAAACGGGTAGTCGTTGAATGCAGGAGGACTACCCATTGTCTCAGGCTCATACGCAAGATCCCACCGGTCCATCTGTAACGTGTGACATCCTGAGCAGTTAAATCGCTCCGCTACCACAAGACCATCAAGTCGTGCCTTCTCACGAGGCGTCGGACTGTAGACAAACTCACTTGCAGGGGGTTCAGCCACGAGTCCGAGAACGAACGTCATCACCTCTTCCCGTTGTTTTTCATTGAACGGGAATTGCGGCATTCGATACCGCTCGTTGTACGATTTGTTCTCAACCTTTTTGTAATCGTAGCTTCGCGGGCGTCTCAACTTCTGCCAAAGAAAACCCTCACGTTCATGGGCGAGCAATTTCTCAAGAAAATAGCCCGTATCCGGGTCTAAACTTTCGGGCGAGAGATGCCCGTCTTCTTCACCAACACCATACGCTAGGTCAGTTGCAAATATATCGTCTTCTTCGATGTTATTTTCACTCTCGCCATGTCCTGCGATGTGACCATCATGCGTTGGCTCGGTTTCGGCACTAGCATGCCCTGCATGCGAAGCCATCATTCCCTTGTGCGGATCATCATGATGCCCCTCATGCGAAAGATCATGCATCACGAACTGAACGACCTGCTCAAACGCAATTCTTGAAGGGTCTTTTCTGCCCCAATCAGCAAGCGCCGCGCCAGCCGGCTTCGCGTCTTCAAACCCTGGGATGTCATGACATGAATAGCACGCAAGCTTCCCGATTGTTTTTTTGCCGACGTAATTGAGAAGAACCTCATCACGCTCTGCAGCAGCCAACCCAACAAAAACTTCTTCGTCTCCACGAATTCTCGTTCCCTCGGGGAGCCCATCACGAAGGACAGTAGAGGCTTTTTGAGACGGGAAACGACTTTCGAGGTACAGCATTGCGAGTTCTTCAAGCGCCTCTCTCTCATTACCTGACATTGTTGCTGCCGGAATGTCCTCTGGTTTCCACCCCTCGGTTGACTGCAAGAGGTACGCCACCGCGTCTGCAGCAGGATCACTCACCGACCCGTCTTCATGCGTCACTGGCTCAAGCAATACGTTCGGCATGATCGTCCGGGGGTGGTAGGCAGCTGGGTTACGAAGCCAACTGTAAAGCCATCGCACACCATTTGGCTGACTCGCAACTTTTGCCCCTATACGAGACAAATCCGGGCCGTGATTACTTTCGGCAGCGGGAAAATCGGCATGCTGATGGCACGCCAAGCAACCGCGAACCTCAACAACTTTTTTGCCGCGAACCACATCCGCCGAGGCGGTAATGCCTTCGTACGGCTCGATGTATTGAAATGGCTGACTGCTTGACGTGAGGTAGGCAATCATGGAACGTATTTCGAGAGGCTCATAACGCTGAGACTCTTCAAGGCCGGCTCCCTCAAGATGCTCCCACAGCCCAAAAAATCGTGGCATTTTTGTGGACGGCCGAAAATCTTGAGGATTTCGCAGCCAGGCATACAACCACTCAAAACCGACTTTTGAAGCTACATGTCGAAGACTGGGTCCAACTTTTGGGAATTTGCCGGGCGTCTCAGGTGTCTTCAAGAGAGACGCAAGCACGTGCGTCCGATCAGTCAGCTTTGCGTTATCACCGAGTGCGGCATCTGCATCAATCGCTTCCCGGAGACGCTGCCGAGCGTCATTGCCATCAGGACTTGAGATAACATCCGTTACCCACTCATTAAAGGAGCTGTCCATTTCCTGGGAGCCCGGGTCGACAGAAACCGCCTGAGCAACCTCATGGTAATTCGGCTCGAGTCGCAAGTCTGGCCCAACCCGCTGGTCTGGACCTGACCATCCTTTGATTTCGTGACACCCGTAACAACCGTACTGACGAATGAGGTGATAGCCAGCAACAACTTTGGGCGCGGGAGGTTCGGGGAACCGCTCGCTTGGCTCGAGATCCACAACCTCGTGATGGCACTTCAAACAGCTTGATTCCTCAAACCGCTCTGGCAACATCGGAAAAATCCAGTGATGGTTATTAAACCAACCATATTCATCATGCCAAACGTGAGATTGCTTTGGCGTGTTTGGAGAATGCGAAGACCACTTGAAACTTGTCGCGCTGCCCTGCCCTTGATGACAAATAGTGCACCCAAATGTCTTCATTGAATGCGGGCTTGAATCACTCACGAAAAGGTCGAGCCGTGGATGTGTCGCGTACGGCTGGGGGACACCACGTTGAATATCTAACCGTAAAGGAGTACCCCATGAGACATTCTCAAGAAGTGCGGCGACTGCCAGCTCACGAACAGAAGTGCGACCACCACCAACGGCTGTGATTACGTCCCCACTCTGAAGGCCCGCTATCGCGGCTGGAGATTCCGGCAGCACAACACTGACCGTTGGAGCATCCTCCCGAAACAGGCCTTTGGCCGCAAGCTGAAAGCCAAAAACATCCTCCATTTGAAGCGATTCGTTCTCGGCCTCGCCAGACGCAGGTGGCTCCTTCGGTGTGGGAAGCATCACCTCAACCATTGTGACCTCTGGGTAGGCCGGCTCCGACGGTGCTCCCGGCAGGGACTTGTCCATGCCTTGGTGGCACGTCGTGCATCGGTCGAACCGAGCAACGTCGCGGAAATTATTGTTGAGCGTTAGCTTTGGAAGCCAAATTTGATCAACACGTATGGGGCTATTGAACGCATCAAGGACAGGCAACTCAAGCACTGTTTTACCAAGATTCGAAGCCTTATCCGTCAGTGTTTTTTTCAACAATGCCAATGACTGTCGGTGGTCTGCAAGACTTTTTGCTGCGTCATCCTCAGTCGCCGTGATCTTCCGCAATATCTCCACAAGTTGCTTTCGGTGCGCATTGGCTGCCTGAAAATCAAGCGTCGCCTTTGCGACTTCTTTCCTGTTGTCATCAGCAAGAGCCAACAGTTCCGTCTGCTTCGAAGCCTTCGCTTCTTCTGAAACAGCCAGTTCGTAGTCCGCTCTTCTCTTATCGAGATTCGCTTTCTTCAGCTTCAAACTGCCTGCAAGGTTATCCTCGCGAAACTTCGACCGGTCGATGATGTCTTGGAACCTTTGAAGTAAGTCACCCCGAAGCTGGAAACGCACGTCTGGATTTTCAGTATTTTTCAAACGAGCGACGTCTTCTCTCGCAAATCCAGCAGCAGCGGCATCCTCCTTGACGGTTTCAACCTGCCTTAGAAATTCTGAGACCAAAGACGGCTCAAGATCAGCCCTCCGAACGTCAGCCAAAGATTCCTCAAGCTCTGCGGTTTTTGCAGCGAACGCTCGCGAATTTTCTGCGTCTACTTTGGCCGAAGCAGACCAGGTCTCAAGATCCCGAAAAGTTCGCTGATATTTCTTCCAGGGACGGTTGTGGTCAAGCGACAACATAACGACTGTTGCCACAAGAAGAACGATAGCAACCACACCGAACACTACGTGCAGTACTTTGAGGTCTCGCCAAGTTTGTTCAGTTGCAGGCATCGACTAACTCTTACGCGTTTAATTTGTAAAAAACGAAGTCAAAAACTGTGTTCAAAAGTTCAAGGAAAATTCAGGGATACTAATGATGTATTTCAAGTTAAGCGTCCAACGCAGAATCATCTTCAGAGGCAAAGTCAACATTAAGAGCATTAGATTCGACATTACCATGTAGCGAATAAAGCCCATCTTGGCATAGAACCCACGAAACACCGTGACGGCCAAAAGTGGCGGCAATGCAACGAGGTAGACCCCCATGACCAGAAGGCCGGGCGATTCTCTCAACAAAATGTAGCCAATCTGGGAAAGCACACCCGCTTCCTGGGGCGCACGTGGAAGCGGTTGATTCATCCACTGGACCCAAAACATCTGCGGAAGATCAACATTATTTAAGACTTCAACTTTATACGGAGTCCAATACTCAAACGGACCGAAGAAGTTCCAATTCGGCCCTCTTAGAAACGTGCCGAGAATAATCAGAGTGATCCATAACTCAAAAAAGCCAAATTGGTAGACGAGATAGCTGAACTTTCGCTCTTCAATTGAGTAGTAACCATTTCCTTTTTTATTGAAGTCGAGATATGGCATCGCCATCAAACCAAAAACGACTAGGCTCGGCAAAACAACACCGGCATACCACGGGTCGAAATACACCAGCATTTCCTGGAGACCAAGGAAATACCAAGGCGCCTTTGAGGGATTTGGCGTCTTCACGCTGGAAGCGGGCTCTTCAAGCGGGGCCGGAAGAAAGATCGCCCAAATCAGAAGCAACGCCGAAACTGCGATCATGCAAATGAGTTCCGTATACACAAGATCTGGCCAGACGAGCACTTTCTCATCGTTCACCTTTTCAGTGACCGGCAAGCCCTGCCTTATTCGTTCGTCATTCACCACCGCCTGCTTTGTGGCCAACCACGTGAAAAACGCCAAGAGATACACGAGACCAACAATTGGCACATTGTCTGGCTTCATCACAATGGCTGCAAAGTTTTCGTCAGCCATCGACAATCCGAGAAGAAGCAACGAAACATTCAGCACCGTCCAAGCAACCATGGGCTGGACGAAGAACTTCCGGAAGACAAAAGCAATCACAAGAAGTGCAGTCGTCCCAAGCGTGTAGAGCACCGGACCTGATAAATTATTTACAAGCCCCCGAATCGCCCCAGGAAGAACCGGAACCATAGACTTCGACCCGGACAATGCAAGGCTGGCCAGAATCATCATCACGCCAGCGAACGCAGACCAAACAAGCGCCCAACCGGGTGCATTCTTCTTACGCCACAAAATGAGCGCGGCAATACTGTTCATAATCGCCAGAAAGGTGTAGTACCCACCCAAGAACCCGGCAACGTCGTTAAGAAAAAAACCGCTTGAATGCATTTTGAACGATTACTTTCGATCGTGACTCACTTGAATACGAAACATTATCTCCAACTACCTAAATAGTAGACTTCTACTCGATTACAGCGGACCGCTAATGCCACCATCTTTGCGAACACGCCAGAAATGAATGGCCATCAAAAGTGCTGCTGCTAACGGAATTGCAATGCAGTGCAACACATAAAATCGATTCAATGTCTCTTCACCAACAAATCGTGCCCCGAGGAGACCAAACCGTGCATCAGAGCCATCCGTGATCATATCTATGCCACCAATAGTTAAGAGCTGCTGCCCAGGCCCCTCATACCCGAGGATTGGCGTGGCTCTTGCCATGTTCGAACCGACCGTGATTGCCCAGATCGCAAGCTGATCCCAGGGGAGCAAATACCCCGTGAAAGACAAAAGCAGTGTGAGCAAAAGCAGAATGACGCCGATCACCCAGTTGAATTCTCTCGGAGGCTTGTAGCTGCCGGTCAGAAAAACACGGTACATGTGAAGCCATGTCGTAATGACCATTGCGTGCGCACCCCACCTATGCAATTCCCGAAGGATGCCAAGGCTTGTGACATCCCGCAGCGCAAGAATATCGTTGTACGCCCACTCAAGCGTCGGACGATAGTAAAACATCAAAAGCACACCTGTTACGGTCTCTACCAGAAACAGGAAAAAAGTAACCCCGCCCATGCACCACGTAAACGAAAGTGCAATACCCTGCTTCTTAATCGAAACCGGATGGAGGTGGAGGAAAAAGTTCGTCAACATGACGACGATCCGGTTTCGGCGATCTAACGGCATCGGATGCCGGAAGATACTTTTCCAAATTTGCGAATTTCGGATTGTTTCACCAATGGCCATTGAATTCAGCCCAATCAATTAGTTTAAAGTGATCGACCTAACAATTTGAATTATTTTTCAGGCGGTTACGAATGACTCCGGATCATTCCACTGCCCAAGTTCTTCCTGGAACGACTTACTTTTATCAACCTCCAACTGCCCATCGTCCGCAATCCGGATCGCATACCGCTCAAGCGGTCGCGGGGCAGGCCCTTCGAAGTTAATACCATCTTTGTAGAACCCACTGCCGTGGCAGGGACACTTGAATTTCTGCTCAGCTTCGAGCCAGTTCGGTGTACAACCGAGGTGAGTACACACCGTCTTGAGTGCATAAATCTGCTGGACACCCTCAAAATCTCCATTCACAACCCAGACACCGTACTGGGCAACGAATTTTGTTTCGACCACCCCAGACGGAAAACCCTCTTTGCTCCCAACCTTGAAGCGACTGGGTGGCTCCGCCAATACGTTCGGAAACATGAATCGTGCCAGCCCCAAACTAAATAGTCCACCCGTAACAGAGAGTGCCGTGAACCCCACTGCCATAAATGAGCCAACTGTGTAGGCGAGGAATCCGCGGCGATCTTCGCCGGCAACTGTCTTCGCAGCCTTTTCCTCTTTCTGCCGAACAGGTCGTGGAGGAACAGGCCGCGGGGGCGGCTTCGCAGCTTTTTTCGCCGCAGGCTTTGCAGCAGGCTTCGAGAAGCCCGGCGCTTCTGCCTTACTCACCGGACCCGGTTTCGTTCCTGCTCTCGCTGCCTCTAGGATGCTGGCGGTATCTCGCTGAACGTTCTTCTTCGCGCCACTTACGGCCGGTGGTTTTGCAGTTGCCGGTTTCTTTGCCGCCGGTTGCTTCGCTGCTGGCTTGGAAGCTTGTTTCGGTTCTTCAGCAGCCTTGCCTTTCCCTGACCGCGCCATCGCAAGAATATCTTTAACACTCGGGCGTTCCGATGACCCGGATTTTGCTGCAACAGGTTCTGGCGCCGTTTCTGAACCACCCATCTCAACCGGACTTGAGTCAGCCGATGGAACTTCCTCTGCGGCTGGTTTCTCAGAACCCGGCGTCGATTGTTTATCAGCTCTCGCCGCAGCCAGTATGTCCGCCACCGACATTTTTTTCTTATCAGCCATAACGCACCCTCACCCAACTGCAAAGCGACATCCCTGCACCAGCGGCACGACACGGGGAACTCGTGAAATCAATGAACGTTTTCAACAACACTCTTCCTAGGCCAGCATCTTGCCAAACCGGCCTGTTTCCGTATAAAAAATCCATTTTTCTCGGACCCTGGGCTACTTCGTGATTTTTTTCACGAACTCTACTTAACTTTATCTATCACACCGCTGGTGTCAACGTCGGATGGAGCAGGAATGCTTCTTCAAAACCATGATTTCGAGTGGTTTTCAAGGGGTTTTTGAAAACCTGCCCAAATCCCTCAATACTTTTTCAAGATTTAGCGCAGAATTGAGAGATACTGACACGCTTTTACAATACACCAGAAGTAGATTTTTTAACCAGAGACATAAATTTTTCATGCACAGATCAAAGAACGTACTTGTTATTGGCAGCGGAGGGCGAGAACATGCTCTCGTTTGGAAACTGGCACGCGACGGAGCAAATGTCTTTGCCGCCCCTGGAAATGCGGGGACCGCACACGAGGCCACAAACCTGCCTATTCAACCAACTGACAGTGAAGCAATTCTTGAAGCTGTGAAACAGCATGAAATCGACCTTGTCATTGTTGGTCCAGAAGCCCCGCTGGTTAATGGGCTTGTTGACAGACTTACCGAAGCGGGTGTCCGAACCTTTGGGCCAAGCGCTCTAGCAGCCCAACTCGAGGGTAGCAAAATTTTCTGCAAAGAGTTACTCCACACCAACGATATACCTACTGCGACGTATCGGCAGTTTAATTCACTCGACAAAGCCCGTGGCTTCCTTGAGTCGCGCGAAGATGAACCTGTTGTCGTAAAGGCTGATGGACTCGCCGCCGGCAAGGGTGTTTTTGTTTGCAGTAACCGTGAAGAAGCACTTGACGCAATTAACCAATTGCAGCGTGATCCACAATTTCGAACAGCGGCCTCAGGCGTACTTATAGAAGAACGTCTTGATGGCATTGAGGTCAGTGTCATCGCCATAACCGATGGCCGTACCATCGTGACGCTACCACCGCTTCAGGACCATAAGGCTGCGCTCGATGGCGACCGTGGACCAAATACTGGTGGAATGGGTGCTTTCTGCCCTGCTCCGTTTGTCACGCAATCACTCATGTCAGAGATAGAAGAACAAATTCTCGTTCCAACTGTTCATGGCATGCGTCGGCGTCGAACACCTTTTCATGGGATTCTTTACGCTGGCTTAATGCTCACGTCACAAGGTCCTAAAGTTCTTGAGTTCAATGTTCGTTTTGGTGATCCTGAATGCCAGGCTCTTTGCATCCGCCTCGAATCGAGCCTCCTTGAACTCATTGACGCAGCTGTTGATCGGCGTCTCAATGAAATACCCTCACCGACGTGGAAATCTGGGGCGAGCGTTACTGTAGTCATGGCTTCGGAGGGCTATCCAGAAACTGTTGAGAAAGGACACGCGATCCGTGGGCTTGGCCAAGCTGGTGAGCTGGACAATGTTGTCGTGTTCCATGCCGCAACGACAACAAGCCCCGATAATCCAGAAACAGTACTCACCACTGGAGGCCGTGTTCTGGGTGTAACCGCTCATGCAGAATCTCTGGCACGTGCGAAACTCAAAGCGTACGAGGGTGTCAAAGAAATTCGCTGGCGAGGCGCATGGTGCCGCAAGGACATCGCTGACAAAGGCTTGCGACACGAACAGGAACTAGCTGCCTCGGAATCGATTGAGTCAGACTCACCACCTTCTGAAAGCACGGCATGAAACTGGGCGTTGCAATTGTTGGCCTTGGTGATCGCTGGGAAGGGCAATACCTACCGGCAATCCGATCGCTTGCAGATCGGTTTGAAGTTCGAGCAGTCTGCGAACAAGTATCGCTTCGAGCCACTCGTGCTGCGTCTGAACTTCATGCTGAAGCCGTCGATGGCTTCAGGGTCATGGCTGGCCGCGAAGATGTCGATGCCGTTCTTTGTCTCGGCGACCAGTGGTACGGAACCGCGCCTATCCTTGCCGCATGTGACGCAGGAAAGGCGGTTTATTCGGCTGCTTCTCTTCCGGCCTGCCGAAGCCAATTGAGCCATCTGTTTAGTCGGGTTGAATCCTCTGGCGTTGCCTTTATGGCGGAACTGACGCGAAGGCATGCTCCGGCAACGGTGCGACTCAAAGAGCTCATTGCAACGCAACTCGGACGACCCAAGATGCTTTTCTGCCACCATCGCCTCCCCCAGCCATCCGATCCGGGTAAGCGGTCTGTACGCACCGCAGGCGGCGACAGCTGGGATCTCCTCGAGATGGTCGACTGGTGCCGTTATGTTGTAAACAGGGAACCTTCAAGCGTCGTCTCAGTCCACCATACCAGTCGCTGCCAGGACGAACTCTCTGATTATCAGATGATGAGCCTGAACTTTCCGGGCGACGAAGATTCCACAGCAAACTCCTTGGCCCAAATCAGTTATGGCCAATATATCCCTTCGTCGTGGCAGGAAGCTGTCGCTTTTAGGCCACCAGCCGCATTGCAAGTTGCGTGCGAGCATGGCATTGCATTCATTGATCCACCGACAAACCTTGTCTGGTTTGATGAAGCCGGACGACACCAAGAGTCATTGGAAAACGAACGACCCGTCGACGAATCAATGCTGCTCCAATTCCATCGTTCAACAATGAGTCTTGTTCGCCGGATGGGCAGCCTGCAGGATATTACGCGAGCCCTTCAGATTGTTGACGCCGCCGCCCAAAGCCAGAAAACAGGACAGCGTGTTTCAACAGCGATGGCATGAGCTGCAGCAAGCGTAGCCCTAGGACTCGAGGGCGGCGACTACTAAGTCACCAACCTCAGATGTACTGAAACCCATGCGTCCGGCCGCCTGACTCTTCATTTTCGTACCCGTTACAGATGCTACTGCCGTGTCAATTCGAGCCGCTGATTTTGGCTGACCAGAGTGCTCAAGAAGCATCGCCATAGCATTGATGGCTGCAATTGGATTGATTTTGTTTGTGCCCGTGTATTTTGGTGCACTTCCACCCATCGGCTCGAACATACTCACGCCACCGTCATCCGGGTTGAGGTTACCGCCAGCCGCAACACCCATCCCGCCCTGAAGGATACCGCCGAGGTCAGTGATGATATCACCGAACATATTCGTGGTCACAATGACATCGTAGGCATCAGGGTTTTTTACCATCCACATACAACAGGCATCGACATGATTGTAGTCGGTGTTAACGTCTGGATAGTCCTTAGCAACCTCTTGGAATGTCCGCCACCAGAGATCATGGCCGAACGTTAAGACATTTGTTTTGGCGACAAGCGTTAACGTCTTCTTGGGGCTATTTCTACGACGAGTGTACTCAAAGGCCCAGCGGATACATCGCTCGCAACCTTTCCGCGTATACACAGCTTGCTGGACTGCAACTTCGTCTGGAGTCCCTTTCTTCAAATACCCACCAACACCGCAGTACAGGTCTTCAGTATTTTCTCGAACAACAACAAAGTCGATATCGTCAGGCCCACGTCCCGCAAGCGGTGTCTCAACTCCGGGCAGAAGTTTCACGGGTCGCAGATTGATGTATTGATCCAATTTGAAACGCAACTCAAGGAGTAGGCCTTTCTCGAGAACTCCTGGTGCAACACCAGGATGACCAATTGCACCGAGAAAAACAGCGTCTTTCGATCGCAGTAGATCCAGACCGCCCTCAGGAATAATTTCACCAGTACGCAAATACCGATCGCCACCCCAATCAAGCGATTCGACGTTGAATTCAAATCCATCCAGACGGGCCACTGCATCGAGAACTTTAATGGCCTCCGATGTTACTTCAGGGCCAGTTCCATCTCCGGCAATGGTAGCAATGGAAAGCGTCGTGTTCGGCATAAAACTTCTCCTGCAGAGACATTGAATAAACAAAACCTACTGAACAGCCAAAGTTCCGCAAGCGTGACATAAAGTTCCTGCTAAAAAATGAATCTGAACGACTGTGCTCAACTTCTAGCCAGCGACTGAAGAAAAAAGAGCTACACGCATACGGTGCCGGCACGCGACGTCCTATTTGCACTGCCCACTCTTGCAAAAACTGCTTCGTCAACCGGGCTCAGTTATCACTAAAAGTGAATGACTTGTTCGACTGAATTCCGAGTGGATTGCGCAGGAACCGTTGTCGACACGCATCGCACAAGTCAAATCGAAGCGCCCGAGTGCCGTCGTCAAGAAATGCGGCGAGGTCCTGCTCTTCGAGTCTTTCGAGAAGATCATGCATGTCATCAAGGTGATCATCACCAAGAGACTCACTTTCGAGCGTACAGTTCTCATCGCTCTGAGAATCGACAGCAGGAAAAACATTAATCTTCACAACGTGGCGAATGCCCACCGCAGGATCAATTGGCCTTTGACAGAGATCACAAGAATAGTGAAGCACATTTGCCTCCAGAGTCTGTCGAAATAATAAATAA
>JBDOMQ010000439.1:0-2487 GCA_039831725.1 Pirellulales bacterium | reverse complement strand
TTAATTGTAGACGATTCGTCGCACCAAGACAGGGATGATCGTTTTCTACTCGGAGCCGGCTAAAACAAAGACTTCAGGGAGTTTTCACCAATTCTCAAACGACTCCCAACGTTGCCTCATCACAAAATAAAGCATCTCAGTTATCGGCCGTTAAGCTGACTACTCAGGCATATCAAAGTCGTTGTCTAAAAACAGAGCGCATAAATTATCAAACAACCCATTGAGCTTTGAAAGAAGAACTCCTGGATAGTGTGTTATCTATGCCAAACAACGACACGTGGATTGATGGTTAAGCACTGTTTCAACTTGGCTTTCTTGGCTCGGAAAAAGAACATACACCATGAAGTAAATGATGACGCCTGTTACTGATACATATAACCAGATTGGCAACGTGATTTTCCCAAGCTGCCGATGACGATGCCAACTACCTCGAAACGCAAGGACAAACATGGCAATTGCCAGTACAGGAACCGCGACTGCCAGAATGATGTGAGAAGCCAGAATGCAGAGATACACCACTCGTACCAACCCCTGACCGCCGAAGGATACATGCCCAACAAGATAATGGTAGGCCAGGTAGGAAATGAGGAAAATTGTTGAAACTGAGAAAGCAGCAACCATGACCGCCCGATGAGCTTTCCAATTACCACGAGCAATGAGGACCCATCCCGCAACGAGAAGTATTGCTGCAATTCCATTTAGCACTGCATTGAGTGTCGCAAGCGGATGAATGGCCAAAGGCAAACTGTATTCCATCAGTCCACTTCCTGTGTGGCCACGGTCGCATCATCCTCTGCGAGAACATCACGAATCAGTTTCTTCAGTCGTTCCACTCTGTCTTCCTGCAGCAGGTGATAACTACCGCGGAGTCGTCCCTGACGGTCAAAGACGACGCCTCGCTCAGAATGCACACCAATTTCTACCGGGAGTATAAATGTCTTGGTGCCCACCCGTTTAATAACATCCATATCACCAGTCAAAAATTTCCACCGCTTAGGATCTGCCTCAAAACGGTCGGCGTAGTGTTCCAACGCAGCAGGAGTATCATTCTCCGGATCACAAGTCAGGCTGACAGCAACAAAGTTTGGATCATCTATTTCCCGAAGAATATCGGCGATCGCCTGATTCTCACGAAAACATGGACCTGGACAATTGGCAAAAAAGACACTGCCCATCCACACTTTGCCTTGTAGATCTGCCGAATCGAATTGATTTCCCTCTTGGTCTGTGAGCACAAATCTCGCTGCAGGCTCACCCGGCGGAACAGGATCCGCCTCGGCGGATTTCCCATTTTTTTTGGTTTCGACAAGCTTCGAACTCGCAGGTGTTTTTTTCAAATCACCTGCACCGCCACAGCCAATGAAGCAGGCGGCCAGCAGTACCACGAAAGGCGCCACTCGCTGTTTATTACTCAGCCAATTATTACTTAGATTATTCGTGTTCATGCTTCTCAACTTCACCGGATGATTCAGCAGATGCAGCCTTCTCCAACAGCAAAACATCGGAACCGCGAGCCATGTGGAGCGCACGTTCCTGGGAAACCATACGGTTTCGCAGACCAATATCTGGAATCAACATAATTGCAAGGAAGATAGCCATCATAGCTGCTGGGATTGTAAGCACGTACTTCCAGTTGGCCTCCCATAAAACATGCATAAAAAAGAGTACAACAAGTAATGCCTTCGTACACGAAACTGCCATCATGAAGGCCCAGCCGACCTGTGGCTCATCTCTCCATGGCCAATAAGAGGAGTAGGTTAAGAATGACATTGTTGTCAAAAAGCACAGGGCCGCAAAGACAGCCATATACTGCATAATTCCGCCATGCCCTTCATGCACTTGATCATCCTCAACGGCACTTTGAATCTCTTCTGGCACCTTGCCTGGTGAAGTAATTGGCCCGTGCGTTACGTTCGGACTCTTGTGGGGCTCTGAATTGCTCATAACTGCCTTCTTACAAAGCGTTTTGGAGTATTCCTTACGAATACAATCAAAACAAATACAAAAGTGGAAAAAGAAATATCCAAACGAGATCGACAAAGTGCCAGTACAGGCCAGCATTTTCAATCATGCCAGCGGCTGCAGGACCCAGTTCATAAAGAAGCAAAATACCAAACACAATCAACCCAACAATTACATGCACTGCATGAAAGCCAGTCAGAAAGAAATAGGTACTCGCCCACATATTCCCCCCGGGTATCACAGCCGGTAATTGAAGCCATGCAAATGTATCATTGAGTCCACCGCCATGGTCATGACTGTCCGAACCTTCTCCAGGAAGTGGCATGATTTGGTCAGCGACAACCGCAAGATCGAACGCCTGCTGATCAGGATTATTGACCATTTCTTTGACTTGTTTCAGGCGACGACGTCCAGTTATCTCGGCAGTTGAAAGTTCGCTTTCAGGACGTCCATCAAGCTCTTTTATCTTCGCGAGGATTGCCGGGTCACTCAACCTCGCTCGTACTGCGGACCCGTAATAGAGAT